>NZ_JBPOEU010000059.1:0-5667 GCF_051251695.1 Maritalea sp.
TCGGCGTGAAAAACCTGCTCTCCGACAACGTACTCAAAAAGATGGCTGCCCTTATTTTCAGTTGGCGAATTCATGGTTTTTTCACGTGCCCTTCCTCTGAACTAAGAGACAGCGCCGCAGCATCAATGAGCGCGGCCGCACTGCCTGGACGAGACAAAATGGCAGCGTGCCCTGTCGGCCATTCCACCGTTGTTGCACCAATAGATTTGGCCAAGGCATGTTGAAGCGGCACAGGAAAAATACGATCCTCAGTCGCAATCACATACCAAGAGGGTTTGCTTTGCCATGCCGCACGGTCTGGGATATCGGTGAATATCTGCGCGGCGGTCGGCTTTTGCGCAGTGCCCATCAGGCGTGCTGTGGATGACGGCGCATCATGGCTTAAAGCGTTGTGCAGCCCCTCTGGCTTCAGCCAATATTGCTGACGGCTTTCATCCAGTTCAAGCTCCACAGCTCCAGGCATCGCAATTTCATTGTAGGGTTCAAGCATCGCACCAAGGCTCTGCCCTGGTTCCGGCGTCACGGCGGCAAAATATACCAGTCCTTTAACATCAGGATCGGTGCCCGCAACAGTCGCAGGCACCCCTCCCCATGAATATCCAACCAACAAAACGGGGCCAGCCATGCGTTCGAGCACGGCTTCTGTCGCTGCGACATCGTCGTCCAATGACGTCAGTGGCAGTTGAACCGCACGCACAGTGTAGCCTTTATCAAGCAACCGTTCCGAAACGCCGTTCCAAATACTGGCATCAACAAAAGCGCCATGCACCAGCACAACATTCTTCACAGCTTCAGCGGCCTGTAACCCGCTGGATGCGAGCGCCAAAACGGCAGCCCCAACAAGAGATTTGAATTTCACAGACATAGTTGATTACTCCGCTGGCTGAGATTGCGCTTGCCCACCAACGGGCGAACGCATTGCGGTGCGAATAAGGATACAAACGAGCGCAGCACCCAAGAAAAACCAACCCGCGCTGAACATGCCATTGAACCCAAACGATTTAATGAACTCTCCGCCCACTGTTGAGCCGACAGCAACACCTAGGTTTGCGATCGATGCAAACAAAGACGTAGCAAATTCAGGCGCCTCTGGGGCCTCTTGCGTGAGCCAAATTTGGGTGATGACAAGACTAGATGTATGCGCCGCCCCCCAGAACACCATGATGGGAAAAAGTACAGTCAACTGAGCGTTGAAGATCAACAGCAACAACAGTCCGGCCGCGATGCATATCGGATGCAGAACAACCGTGGCAATTTTACTGACGCGCAAGAAACGCCCAGCCAACATATTGCCTCCAATACCGCCAAGGCCAAACACAACCAACAGCAAGCTTACGTTATCCGCAGACAAACCACCGACTGTTTCAAGATATTCGGCCACGAACGTATACACCGCAAACATCCCGCCAAAGATGAGACCCGTTGATGCGATATTGAGCCACAGCGTGGGCTTTTTCAAAATTTTAAGTTGAGATTTTGTTGACCCTTGGGTGACACGTTCCATTTTGGGCAGCATGAAAAGCACCCCCAAAAGCGCGACGAGGTTTGCCAAAGCTGTAAAATAAAACGCGGATTCATAGGACATATTTGTCCCGATCCATGAGGTAATCGGCACCCCTAAAACAATCCCGATCGATGTGCCCAAAAACGCATGCGAGGCCGCACGCGGCGCTTGGTCCGCAGGGTACAAGGCCATGGCTGACACGAAGGCCAATGAGAAATAGACAGGATGGAACAAGGCCGGCACCATACGCACCAACAACAGCATGTTGAAATCTGTTATAAAGGCCGATGCAAAGCTGCTGATGGTGAAAAACGCGAGTGCAATCAACAAAATGTTTTTGCGGTCGAAACGTGAAAAGATCAAAACCAAAACAGGACCACAGACCGCCACAACAAGAGCAAAAATCCCTGTCAATTGGCCGGCACGGGCTTCGGAAACCTGAAAGCGATCCATGATTTCGGGCATCAGCCCGACGACCCCGAACTCAATTGTGCACAGGCCAAAAAGCCCTAGTGCGATGAAAAATATAGGATGAATTAAGCGCATAAGATGTCTCCTGACGTTAACCTTGGGCGGTCAAGAAACGACCGCTTATCGCCTTCGAGAGATGACACAGTGACAACTAGTTTATAATATACTATCTTTTCGTATCTGTTATAACTTTTTGTCCTTAGTGAGTGTATATGCAGAAATTTTCCGGTATCGAAATGTTTGTTAAGGTTTCTGAAACATTAAGTTTTTCAGAAGCAGGAAAGCGACTCGGTGTCTCGTCTTCAGCCGTTGGCAAAAGTATTTCACGGCTTGAAGAGCGCCTTGGCGTGCGTCTTTTTCATAGAAACACACGGACGGTTCGGCTGACGTCCAAGGGTGACGACTATCTGAGATATTGCAAACGCGCTCTGGCCGCGCTCGACGAAGGGGACCGGCTTCTTGCAGAGGGACAGGATGTGCCGTCGGGGACGTTAAAAATTGGCATGCCATTGGTTTGCAGCCCGTTTCAATCGTCGTTGACCCAGTTCATTCAGCAGTACCCAGAGATCAAAATTGAATTGGATTTCAGCGACCGCATGGTCGATGTCGTTGACGAAGGATTTGATCTGGTGGTCCGCACGGGCCGTTTGAACGACTCGCGCTTGATGTCGAAATTTCTGGGAGATTGCGAGATGCGTTTGGTCGCGTCCACAACATATCTAGACAAAAAAGGCCGCCCTTCCACGTTTGAAGACCTCGCTGAATTGGACAGTTTGCGGTTTCGTGCATCAACAATGGGACGCATGTTGCGCTGGCCCGTTCCCGAAAAAGTTGAGGCCACCCTGTCCACACGCCTCACGTGCTCGCATGTTGAAATGCTCTATTTCGCAGCCTGCAAAGGCACAGGCGTCGCGTGTTTACCCGATTTTTTGGTGTCAGGGGCCATCTCAGATGGGACATTGGAAGTGGTGCTCCCTGACGCAGCCCTTTCTCGTACTGATTTCCATTTGATTTGGCCGTCAAACCACTGGAGACCCAAAAAGCTGAGCGTAGCGATCGATTTTCTCGGCAGACATCTATTGTCACCCAAAACATATGGGTAATCAGCGTGATGCATCGCAATAAACCCCTGCTTTGGCTTTGGCAGCCATACAGCAAGTGCCCTCATCCAAAACCCCAAGACCGCGTTGCAACGAAATCGACGAAACGGCGCGTTTTGGCAGAAAGATGTCGGGTTTCGGGATACTGTGAACTCAAGTTAGGTTGCGACATTTCGGCAATATCGAGGTCAATTGAATCGTCCGAGGCGCGCGCCCAGGCGGCCGCAACTGCGGCGTCGCTGATGTGAGGGGCGTATTTTTCAAGATTATAGGCCCACTGGGCGACATCTTTCAGTTGATATGTTTTGGCCAAGAGCAATGCGGCAACTGTTGCAGCCCATAGGTCTCTCTTTTTGTAGAGAAGCACATCCATAGCAGCATCCCCCTGCTCAACCCAGCCAATCCATGCGAGCAACAGTATAGAAAAAGGCAGTCTCCTTCGCAGGACCGCCCCATCCAATCTTGGCAAATTTCTTCGACTTTAGCTTTGAGGCCGGGATCGACATGTGTGTTGGGTCTGCTTGAAGCAGTATTTCGCAAATGCTGCTTTGCGATCAGCTACACCTTGGTTGTAGACTGCGGGGTCAGGTTCCTTACGAACGTTCACGCCATGAATGAAAACCACTTGGACCATAACAGCACCTCAAATCTCTGATGTAATATGAAAACGATATAATATTGATGTATTGAAGCGGAAATTCGCGGATGACGCAAGATTGACGATGTTACCTAATTCCTACTTAAACCGAATGAGGTTTGTGGATTGGCAGGTATTGAACATAGGCTCTATTCTTTGCATCTGGGGTCAAAAGCTGTTTCCGCTATTGCTTATTTGGAAAGGATTTCCACCGCCATGCTTGAAAGACTCAGTGGCTCAAGCCTCGATGAAATCGCATCCAGCTCCAACAATTCGCGGGTCAGATACGGGTGAAACTTCTCGGTCAACAGGTTACCAGCATCTGCAAATAGATCAACGTCTTCACCTTCTCCAATGCTCTTGAGAACCTCGATTAGTGGCCGGGTTTCATCACCCGCTTCCACTTGTAAGAACCCATCGTATTGTTCCACGGAATACCCAAAACTTCTCAACGCAAGCGCCAGTGTCGTCGTTTTCATTGTCCCTACTCGTGTTGAGATGATTGAGGTTTCTTCGCCCAAATTTACTAGGGATGCGTCAGCGAACCCAATCTGCGCATAGTTCTGCCGCGCCTCCTCAAGCATTTCAAACGCTTTGGCGTCCATGTAGAGGGGCTTGGTATCGACCTCCAAAACATCGAACATACGCGCAATCACCTTGTCATGGATATCACCCGGATCACCGCCGAACACAGGCGGCACACCTGCTTTGGCGGGTTTGAGCATAATAACTTTCTCGCGATCATGGATTTCCTGAATCACCCAGCGGCGCCCTGAAAAGATGAGCATCATCCCAGGTGAAAGGATGTTGTCGATTGGCAATGTCCCAAGATCCCGCCCGTTTGAAACCAGCCTGTATTCTTCGGGCGTCTTGAACACCGCGTAAAAGCTATAATGCTCGACTAGCCGCTCTCCGTTTTGGCCCAAGAGCAACAAACCCCCGTCCGTTTGCTCTATCAAGCCAGTTTCAGGATGACCGAGCGCGCGCAGCACATCAGTGAACATTTCGGTAGTGACTTGCCGGAACGGCCCTTCGCGGCAAAGTACGCTGTATAGAATATTGGCTGGTGCCCCTCCCCGCTGCGCGATCACCGATAGGATTTGATGAACAAGCGTTGACAGATGCAGCGCCTCCGGCTTGGGTGGTTCGCACCAGCCCTCTAGCAACAGATCAATCATCGCGATCGACCGGATCAACCCCAGCCTCAAACGATCCACAAAGCTGCTGTCCGAAGTGAGCCTCGTTTCTACCGCGTATTGTCGAAGGATGGCTGGCTGGCCCTCCCTACCATCCGCTGTGCGAAACGACCGGTGACCTGTTAGCGGCTGTTCTCGTACATTGCCCGGATCGCCCAGTTGAGAACCCGCCCTGCCCCACCAGTGCGCGTGAGCTCGCTCCAAAACCTGCTACGCGGCTCAATCTGCATGCACTGCGTGAAGCTGCTGCACGACAAGAGACTCGTGTCCTTGCCGCAGAGCGCGCAATGCATCCTTTTGATGGTGTTGAGACTAGGCACGTCCACCATGTCGTCGGTTTCAAGTTGCAGACATGACCGCCATAATGGTGTCTTCCAATAGGTTCGATCTGACAATCTGCCACCGCCGGATGTTTCCTCGAGAAATCCAATCCAGCTTAGTGGCTGCAGAACATGCGAGAAGAGAAACCCGGCGTGGTCATAGTATTCTCGATCAATCAAGTGATCGCGCTTCTCCAGGCCATAGAGGGTTTTCACAAGGTGTGCTTCTGTAAGGCCTTGTTCTGCCTCGACATTGATGATGTTCAGGAAAATGTCCCAGTTTCCGGAAGCTGTGAATTCTGACCGGGCGTTGCGCGCGTGATTATATTCGAACAGGTACGTTTCGGCGATCTTGGCGAAGATTTTGCCGCGTTTTGAGCTGAGATCCTTTGCAGTTTTTGAAACCTGGAACTTGCCCTTTGTATGACGCCCGAACTTG
>NZ_JBPOEU010000006.1:0-160847 GCF_051251695.1 Maritalea sp.
CACAATGCGGCATTGGTTGAAGAAACCAACGCAGCGATTGAACAAACCGAAGGTCAAGCCGCAGAGCTGGACCGGATTGTTGATGTGTTTGTGACGACAGGATCGGGTTCGCCAACTCATGCCGAACGGCCTCAAACACAGAGCCGACCCACCCAATCCCCAGTTCGCGCAGAAAAGCCAGTAACAGGCATTAAGGCATTGCAGCAAAAAGTGACGACGGCCGCAAAATCTTACCTGTCAAAAGGTAATGCAGCGGTTGCAACTGATGAGGAGTGGCAAGAGTTTTAAGAGTACTTGCCTAACGCGAATTAAGAACGGGGCGGCCATGTGGTCGCCCTTTTTGCATTTTGGGCATATGAGCAAACAAAAGTGCCCGACCAATGGCCGGGCACTATATCCAAGCTCACGAAGGAAAGGGGGAGTGAGCTCAGGATGATGTCATCTAGGTAGGTGGCATCATTATTTTAACATGATTTTTATAATCATATTAAAATCCATTTGCAAGCCCCAATTGAATTTGCTTCACAACGTTCTATTTGTGTTGAACAAGGGGGCATGAAAATTGTGAAATCATTCAAACGTACATTATGGCTTAGCGCTGGTTTGCTCTGTGTGGGCCTGGGTTTTGTTGGGGCATTTTTGCCCCTATTGCCCACAACACCGTTTATGCTTTTGGCGGTGTTCTGTTTTGCGCGCAGTTCAAAAAGGCTTCACAATTGGCTGGTGGAGCATCCCCAGTTTGGCCCACCAATTAAAGCGTGGAACGAACACGGCGCGATTGCATCTGGCGTCAAACGAATCGCCATTGCATCTATGCTGGTCGTCTTCGCGATAAGCTTTTTGTTCGGTTTGCCTTCCCATATTTTGCTTATTCAGTTCTTTGTGCTTACTGCTGTGGCCACTTTTATTCTTACACGCCCCTCTGTGTAATTCCGCAATGCGGAATGGCATTCCACTTTCTTGACTTGATGTGTGATTTGTTTATGCTCTCGGGCAAATAACAAGGAGTATGATCATGTCACAAAACTACATTCAATTTGGCCGTCTTAAAGTCGCGCAGCAACTTGCTGATTTGGTGTCCAATGATGTGCTTGATGGTTTGGACTTCAAGCCGGAGCAAATTTGGGATGCGTTTGACAAGATCATCAACACCCTTGGTCCGCGCAACCGCGATCTGTTGGCACTTCGTGAAGAACTGCAGAGCAAAATCGATAAATGGCATGTTGATCATGCAGGGCAGCAAATCGACCAAGATGAATATAAAGCCTTTTTGAAAGATATCGGCTATTTGGTTGAAGAGGGCGCAGACTTCTCCATTCAAACCCAAAATGTCGATCCAGAAATCGCCAGCCTCGCCGGTCCCCAATTGGTGGTGCCAGTGATGAATGCGCGCTTTGCATTAAACGCAGCAAACGCCCGATGGGGCAGTCTTTATGATGCGCTATACGGAACAGACGTTGTTCCAACCGATGGGGAATTAGCCGCAGGCAAAGCATACAATGCGATGCGCGGCGACGCGGTGATTGCTCAAGCTGTCAAATTTCTAGACGAAGCTGCTCCACTGCAAGGCGCTAGCCATAAGGACGTAACAGATTACGAGACATCTGGCGCTTCGCTAACGGCAAAGCTGAGCAATGGGCAATCTGTCGAACTGGTAAAACCAGAACAATTTGTCGGCACCCGCGACATTGATGGCGCGCGCAGCATTCTGATTAAAAATAACGGGCTTCACTTTGAAATCATAATAGATAAATCAGATCCAATTGGCAGCCAAAGCGGTGCTGGCGTTAAGGACATTAATGTCGAATCTGCACTCACAGCGATCCAAGATTGTGAAGACTCCGTCGCCGCAGTGGACGCCGAAGATAAAGCAATTGTTTATGGCAATTGGCTTGGTTTGATGAAAGCAAATCTGACGTCCGAATTTATGAAGGGCAGCAAGAAAATGGTGCGCGCGCTTAATCCAGATTTGGAATTTGCCGGATCTAGCGGGCAATCCATTTCTTTGGCGGGACGTAGTTTGTTGTTGGTTCGCAATGTCGGACATTTAATGACGATTGATGCGGTTTTGGATCAGGACGGGAATGAAGTCCCAGAAGGTATGCTCGACGCTCTCATCACGGTGCTTTGCGCTATGCATGACCTGAAGAAAGACAGCGGCATCCGCAATTCGCGCCATGGTTCCATCTACATCGTGAAACCAAAAATGCATGGGCCAGATGAAGTGAAGCTGGCTAACGACCTATTCAATATGGTTGAGGATGCTCTTGGGCTTGATCGAAACACGATCAAAATCGGTGTGATGGACGAAGAACGTCGCACAACGGTGAACCTAAAAGAATGTATCCGCGCGGTAAAGGACCGGATTGTTTTCATCAACACGGGGTTCCTTGATCGCACAGGCGATGAAATTCATACGTCGATGAAAGCAGGGCCGGTATTGCCCAAGGCAGCCATAAAAGCCGAACCATGGTTGTCTGCATACGAGGATTGGAATGTGGATACCGGACTGGAAACAGGTTTTTCTGGCAACGCGCAAATCGGCAAGGGCATGTGGGCCATGCCGGACGAAATGGCTAAAATGGTCGCGGCAAAAATAGAGCATCTTGAAGCGGGTGCCAACTGCGCCTGGGTGCCGTCGCCAACCGCTGCGACGCTTCATGCGATGCACTACCATCAACTCAACGTATTTGATCGCCAAAAAGAACTGGCAACCCGCCCGAAGGCAAGCTTGACCGACATTCTAACGCCTCCACTAATGGGCGGTAAGAACCTCTCTTCGGATGAGGTAACTGCGGAACTAGAAAACAATGCCCAGGGCATTCTTGGGTATGTCGTACGCTGGGTCGAGCATGGTGTTGGCTGTTCAAAAGTGCCCGATATTCATGATGTTGGCTTAATGGAAGATCGTGCAACATTGCGGATTTCGTCCCAGCACATCGCCAATTGGTTGGAACATGGTCTTGTCAGTGAAGATCAAGTAATGGCGGCCATGAAGAAAATGGCGAAAATTGTTGATGCGCAAAATGCAAATGACTCGAACTATAGACCAATGGCTGCAAATTTTGATGCCTCAATCGCATTCGCTGCAGCGTGTGACCTTGTCTTTAAGGGTGTAAATCAGCCTTCCGGTTACACAGAGCCAATTTTGCACGCACGCCGCAAACAGGCAAAAGCATCCGCGTAACTGATGGAAAAGCAGCTTTCTAGCAAGGTAGGCAAGGGCAGCGTTCAATCACTTAATCGGGCGCTTGGACTGCTGCAGCTGTTGTCTGAGTATTCCGATGGATTGCCACTATCGGAGCTTGCGCCGTTGGCAGAGTTGGCACCTTCAACGGCTCATCGCTTACTCTCAAGCCTACAAGCGCTTGACTTTGTTAGCTTCGAGACTGAAAGCAACAAATGGTTTGTCGGCGTGGCGGCTTTTCGCGTTGGTGCAGGATATCTGAGGCGTCGCGATCACATCGCGACTGCCCGCGAAATGATGCGCCAACTTGTTCGCCAGACAGGTGAAACTTCCAACCTCGCTGTGATCAGAAACCGTTCGCTCACTTTCGTCGGGCAAATTGAGTGCGAAGAGGCCATGCGCATGGCGGTTCCCCTTGGTGCGCGCGGGCCTTTGCATGCAAGTGCGGTGGGCAAGTCCATTTTGGCGTTTATGAGTCAACAAGAACAAGCCGATATTCTGGCGAACATTGACTATCCTGCACTGACATCAAAGTCTCATCAAAATGCGAGCGCCTTGAAAAAGGATCTGATGCAGGTGAGGGCGCTTGGATTTGCAATGGATGATGAAGAGCAATCGGATGGGCTAAGATGTATTGGCGCGCCAATTTTTGATGAATTTGGCGAACCTATTTTTGCGGTTTCGATTTCGGGACCTACCGTTCGGGTAACGACGCAGCGTGTTAACGATTTAGCGCAACATGTAAAAGTCGCTGCCGGAGACATAACGGATAGAATTGGCGGCATTGTGCCCGCAGACTATTCGTAACTTCACGCAAATGTGTGCGCAACGCGTTCACTTTTCTTCAAGTGTGGCAAATTCGCAGTGTTTTTTGAAATAAACTTCATGTAAACACGCATTGTTCGTTGGAAATGGAGCGTTTTGCTCCGCCTTTTCGTTAGAGTGAGTATGATCAAGAAATTCGACCGTCGTAAATTTTTGGCCTTGGGCACAACTGCCGCTGCCACCTCAGTTCTTGCTGCATGTGGGGTATCAGGTTCTGCGGGCGTGCGCGCTGCGTCGTTCCGCGACCAACAACGTGCTGATTTAATGCGCTATGCGGCGATTGATGATGGCGAGTTCACAATTCCAGCTATCCCTGGCAATCGCATTGACCGCCAATTTTGGCGTCAAATCGTTGATGATCCATTTGGCGAAGTACCGGGCACTCTTGTGGTGGATACACCCAATCGGTTCCTATATCTGACCATGCAAGACAACAAGGCATTGCGTGTTGGCATCGGCGTCGGCAAACAAGGCTTTACATGGTCTGGCCGCGCAACTGTGCAACTCAAGCGCCGTTGGCCTACTTGGACACCACCACGCGAAATGATCGAGCGGACACCTGAACTTGAAAAATGGGCAAAAGGCCAACCTCCGGGTTTGGACAACCCATTGGGCGCGCGCGCACTTTATATTTTTCAAAATGGTCGCGACACGCTTTATCGCATCCATGGTTCACCTGAATGGTGGTCTATTGGCACAGCGGCTTCTTCTGGTTGTATCCGCCTAACCAACCATGACATTATTGATCTCTTTGAGCGGGTGCCGAACGGTTCACCGATTGTCGTGATCTCCGACAACCGGTTTTCTCTCGATAACCTGGCCTAATTAGAACATATCGCCGGGCCTATTCATCGGCCCGGTGGTGTTTTAAAAATGTGGACGCGGTCTGCATAATTTCGGGGTCGGTTTCTAAAACCAACTTGTCATCGCGTCCCTTATATTCAATAGCCGACAATACCTTTTGGATAATTGCGATCCGCGCCCGGCGTTTGTCGTTGGAACGGATGATGGTCCAGGGCGCGTGCTCTGTGTCGGTACGTATCAACATCTGATTTCGTGCAGTTGTGTATTGATCCCACATGCCGAGTGCTTTGTGATCGACCGGGCTTAGTTTCCATTGCTTGAGCGGGTTATGACGGCGGTCATGAAACCGTTTCAATTGCATCTCCTGCCCGATATTGAGCCAAAATTTGAAGAAGTGGATGCCTTCATCCACAATCATACGCTCAAAATGGGGCGCTTCACTCAAAAACCGTTCAGTCTGTTCCGCAGTGCAAAAGCCCATAACAGGCTCAACGACTGCGCGATTATACCAAGAACGATCATAAAGGATTTGCTCACCCGCAGTTGGCAAATGTTTGGCATATCGTTGAAAATACCACTGCCCCTGTTCTCTTTCAGTTGGTTTTGAAAGAGCAATCGTGCGGTTATGTCTTGGGTTCAAATAGTTGAGGTAACGCCGGATTGAACCGCCTTTGCCTGCCGCATCGCGACCTTCAAACAGCATGGAGACCCGGCCATCTGTTGTTTGCAGGTGCGTTTGCAATTTTACCAACTCGATTTGCAGCGCCAATAGTGTTTCTTCGTAGGTGTCGCGGTCTAGCTTCTTTTCGTACGGGAAATTGCCACTTTGAAACGCATCTTTGTCGATCTCTTTTGGGAGCTTGGGATTGTCTAGGTCAAATGCCGCTATTTTATCGCCCATTACGCTATGTCTTTCCTCAAGAATGTCATCTTAGTTGGTTGATTGTGTTCTGATTTGAACGATGAGGTCAAACCATAGTCTTTTAAGCTTCATAATTAGCCAGTACCAAATGTCGCTTCAAATATGATATGGCTGGCAACCAACCTTACATAAAGCAATGATCGATATGGAATCTGATTTAAATTTAGCTGAAGAATATCGTAACCCAAGGGGCTGGCGCGACCGCTTTTATGCAGCGCGTTGGGTGCTTGCTACATCCATTCTTGTATTTGCGGGTCTTTACTTCACCAACAGACTAACCGGCATCGATGCATTGCTGGCTTGTTTGCTTATTTTTCTTGCGGCCATCGCTGTGCCACGTCGGGCGCGCACTAGGCGCAATGAGTTACCCATGGCGCAAAAAATCAACATTTGGCCGGATACCTCAATCAAGCGTTTTGCAGACACGGTCTCAGATCCTTGCGTTATTGTCGATCGTCGCGCCATTTTGCGTTATCGCAATAATGCCGCAGCTGGCGAATTTCCGGCATCAACGGTTGGCGACCCGCTCGCGTTTTCATTGCGTAATCCCGCTTTGCTCAATGCCGTTGATCAAGCCATTTCAAACGATGAACGCGTTACAGGGGAGTTTCATCAATCTATCCCTTCGGACAATTGGTATCGCATTTCGGTTACGCCACTTGAGCCCAAAAAACCAAATGTTGGACCCACCAAGCGGTCTGAGCTGTTGGTGGTAACCATCGTCAATGAGACCAATCAAAGAAAGCATGATCAAATGCGTGCTGACTTTGTCGCCAACGCCAGCCATGAGCTGCGGACCCCGCTTACTTCGCTCATTGGCTTTTTGGATACATTGCGCGGCCCCGCAGCCAATGATGAAGTCGCCCGTGAAAAGTTTATGGGCATTATGCACGCCCAAGCTGAACGTATGTCGCGCCTGATCGATGATCTGTTGTCTTTGTCTAGAATTGAACTGCGCCAACATATGAGGCCAACTTCAAAAGTCGATATCGCAGCGATCACCAGAGAAGCAATCGAATTGCTGCAACCCCAAGCCCAAGAATCACATGTGGAAGTTCAGTTTGACAACCAACTGGAGCAAAATCAGGTAACAGGTGATCGCAACGAATTAATGCAGGTCATGACCAACTTAGTTGAAAACGCGATCAAATATGGAGCGACCGGCAAAGTTGTAAATGTGACGATCAGCGACTGCACGACAAAACCGAACCAAAGCGTGCTTGTTGAAGTGGCGGATAAAGGTCAAGGCATTCCAGCGGAACATGTTCCACGGCTGACAGAGCGATTCTATCGTGTGGATGCAGAAACTTCTCGTCGCAAAAAGGGTACAGGCCTTGGTCTGGCTATCGTGAAGCACATTATTGGACGCCACCGCGGTGAACTTCTCATCAGCTCCGTTGTTGGAGAGGGAACTGTCGTCAGCGTATGCCTTCCATGACAAAATGTAACACAGAATCTGTTTGTCCACAGCTAGCATGAAGTTTTATTCAATTAATTCAATGACTTAATCTGTCATCTAATTGTCATTTAAGTGACATAAAACAATTGGGTCGCGGCCATATTGTGCGCCCAGTCCGGTCAGCCAAGTCAGCAAAATGTTGCAAGACGAGGTGGAATAACCGGCGGTTTATTTGACGTTTCGAATGTGAGCTTTGAAAGGCAGACATCATGAAATTCGCCCATTTTGCAAGTACTGCAGCTATTCTTGTTGCAAGCACGTTGGTAGCAACAGGTGCGCAAGCACGCGACCAAATCTCAATTGTTGGTTCATCAACAGTATTTCCTTTCGCTACAGCAGTTGCTGAGCGTTTCGGCCAAACATCAGATTTCGCTACACCAGTTGTTGAATCAACTGGTTCAGGCGGTGGCTTGAAGCTTTTCTGTGAGGGGGTTGGCGAAGGTACGCCAGACATCACTAATGCTTCTCGTCGCATTAAGAATAAAGAAATCGACAAATGTGGCGCCAACGGCGTAACACCTGTTGAGGTTAAAGTTGGTTTTGACGGTATCGTTCTTGCGAACTCAAAATCTGGCGCTTCTTTGAACATCTCGCGCGAACAAATCTTCATGGCGTTGGCTAAAAACGTTGTTGTTGATGGCGCAGTTGTTGCGAACCCATATACAACTTGGTCAGAAATTGATCCTTCTCTTCCAGCTGAAACAATCGAAGTGTTGGGCCCACCACCAACATCTGGCACACGCGATGCGTTTGTTGAACTTGTGATGGAAAAAGCTTGCCAAGAAGGCATCGAAGAAGATGCATGTTCGCAAATCCGTGAAGATGGCTCATTCATCGACGCTGGTGAAAACGACAACTTGATCGTTCAAAAGCTTGAAGCTAATCCATCTGCTTTCGGTATCTTCGGTTTTTCATTCCTTGACCAAAACGCTGACAAAATCAAAGGCGCAGTGGTTGATGGTGTTGATCCAACATTCGAAGCAATTGCTGGTGGCGACTATCCTGTTTCGCGCTCACTATACTTCTACGTGAAAAAAGAACATGTAGGCGTTGTACCTGGCATCATGGAATATGTTGGCGAGTTCACCAATGACAATGCTTGGGGTGACGAAGGTTACCTTACTGAAAAAGGCTTGATCCCGCTTCCAGCGGCTGATCGCGCAAAATTCAAAGCAGATGCTGAAGGTCTAGTAGCTGCTCAAAAGATGTAAACATCTTTTAAATACCGCGCCGCCCCGGCTTTACTCGGGGCGGTGTTTATGCTCGATGAGAGTGAACGAATTGGGGAATGTGACGTGCAAATTTGGCTTACACTACTTGTCGTCATTGTTGCCGGAAGCGGTTTATTTTACGCTGGACGCAGCCGCGCCGTCGCGGTGACCAATGGCAACGCAACTCTTCTCCATTCAAACCCTAGTTTTCATGGCGGTATGTTGCTTATTCTAGGGATGCTGCCCGCAGCTGCTGTTTTGCTGGTTTGGGTCTTCTCATCTAAATATTTTGCTGACGCTTCCGTCGCTTCGGGTTTAGGACAGGAATTCACAGCGCTCAGCGAACTCGAACAAGGCGCATTTTTACGCCGTGCATACGGCTTCTCCCAAAGTCAAAATATTGGCGATGTTTCAAATTTGGAACTGATGGCGATCGAGGCCTACCGTTCATTTTATTCAAGCGCCGTTCTGTTTGTCCAACTTGTGCTCGCTGTTCTTGTACTTGGCGGCGGCTATTTGGGCTGGCGTCGTATTCGCACCGATTTGCGTGCCCGCCAGTTTGTTGAAGGCGCAGTCTCAATCGCCCTGGTTGCAGCATCTGGTGTCGCCATTCTCACAACAATCGGCATTGTCTTGTCATTGATTTTTGAGAGCATCAATTTTTTCCAAAAAGTGCCGTTCTTTGACTTTTTGTTTGGCACCCATTGGAGCCCCCAAAGTGCATTTGAAGGTGTTGGATCAGAAGCGACAGACCGAAATTCTGAGGTTTTTGGCGCGATCCCCATTTTCGCCGGTACACTACTGATCACGACCATCGCAATTTTGGTCGCTGCGCCAATCGGCTTAATGTCAGCGATTTATCTCTCTGATTACGCGAGCCCGCGTGTGCGTGCCATCGCTAAGCCAATGCTTGAGATTTTGGCGGGTATTCCAACTGTTGTTTACGGGTTTTTCGCCGCTCTTACAGTAGCGCCATTTCTTCGCCAATCCGGGGAATCAATCGGCTTGTCCGTTTCCTCAGAAAGTGCGTTGGCCGCTGGGTTGGTGATGGGCATTATGATCATCCCATTCGTGTCGTCTCTATCTGACGATGTGATCAATGCGGTTCCGCAGAGCTTGCGGGATGGCTCCGCTGGCTTGGGCGCGACGAAGTCCGAAACAATTCGCCGGGTCATTTTGCCTGCGGCATTGCCCGGCATTGTGTCCGCTTTGATGCTGGCAATTTCACGCGCGATTGGTGAAACCATGATTGTGGTGATGGCCGCTGGCCTGTCCGCAAATTTAACAGCGAACCCGCTCGAAGCCGTGACGACAGTTACCGTGCAAATCGTAACCCTGTTGGTCGGCGATCAAGAATTCGACAGCGCGAAAACACTCGCCGCATTCGCCCTTGGCCTTGTGTTGTTCTGCGTAACTTTGATGCTAAACATTGTCGCCCTGCGCGTCATCCAGAAATATCGAGAGCAATATGACTGATATGACAGGCAGCGCCGTGCAACAATTTACATCTGTTCACACCTCAAACGAAGCGCGCGAGCGCTTGGCAAAACGTTATCGGACTGAAGGCAACTTCAAATGGATAGGGCGTGCCGCAATCGGTGTGTCTGTTGCGTTCTTGCTTTTGCTTTTATCCTCTGTGGTTTCCCAAGGATTGCCAGCGTTCACGTTTAATTTCGTCAGCATGCCATTTGAGGTCACCGCAGCGCGTTTAGGCACTGATGGATCAGATGAGAGAGCTTTGAAAGATGCTGATTATGACAGCATTATTCGAGATGCGATCCGCTCAGAGTTTCCAGAAGTTACATCTCGAAACGGTAAGCGCGCATTAGGCGGCATCTTATCTTCGGGGTCTTCCGTTTATCTGCGCCAACAGGTTTTGGATAATCCCGCTGTTGTCGGTACGGGCGAGCGTCTTGAAGTACCAATTTCGGATTTTGCTGATCTTTATCTAAAAGGGCAAATCACCGATAGCGTCTATACAGATGGGGCAAGCGATTTAAAAATTGAAGCGCAAGATGATGGATATCGTTTAATAGCAGATGGTCCAGCATTTGCCGATTTGCTTGGCGCTGCAAAAATTGCACTCGCGTCGCAAGCGGCGACCCTTCGTGTGGAACAAGCCGGTGCGCTTCGGTCCCAGAGCAAACTAGAAGGCGATATTAGTGCGCTACAAGAACGCATTCCAAATACGGATGATCTCACCACTAAAGATCGTCTGGAAAAGACACTTGCGAAAACAGAAACCAATTTGGGTGTGCTGCTAAAACGTATCGAAAGACTGCAAGACCAAGCAGCGGCTTTGGACGAACGTGTGGCGAATAAAGGCTTGGGTGAAACACTTACCGACACCATGCCGTCCGGTTTGATTTATCTTGCACAAGGCGTGTTGAAACTAACATCTGTCACCACAAATACAGCTACTGCGACGGCCTATTTCCCGGTTCAAGAGGATTTAACTGAGTTGGCGTCGGGTACGTGGAAATTGCGGACAATGGATGTTGTCGAATCCAACCGAAAATTTTCAGACCAAGAGATAGTATGGACCGACAAGCTCGTTGATTTGGGCTATGTGCGCTCCGGTTTTAACTCAATCTTTTTCACACGCGGCGCTAGCCGAGAGCCAGAAATGGCGGGTGTTTTGGGCGCGGCAATCGGTTCCGCATTGACCCTTATCATAACGCTGGCCCTTTCGTTCCCGCTTGGTGTTGCTGCTGCAATTTACCTTGAAGAGTTTGCGCCAAAGAACCGATGGACGACTTTGATTGAAGTCAACATCAACAATTTGGCTGCGGTGCCTTCGATTGTGTTTGGTTTGCTTGGCCTCGCGGTGTTCCTCAACTATTTCCATCTTGATCGATCTGCCCCCTATGTTGGCGGTATGGTGTTGGCTCTCATGACATTGCCCACAATCATCATTGCCTCTCGGGCGGCGTTGCGTGCAGTACCGCCTTCTATTCGGGAAGCGGCGTTGGGCATTGGCGCTTCACGTTTGCAAACCGTAACACACCATGTTTTGCCGTTAGCCATGCCCGGTATTCTGACCGGCACGATCATTGGTATGGCCCAAGCGCTTGGTGAAACCGCACCGCTTTTGATGATCGGTATGGTGGCGTTTGTGGTGGATGTGCCAACGACATTTAGCGACCCATCAACTGTTCTACCTGTGCAGATCTTCATGTGGGCAGACTTTCCAGAACCGGCATTTCAACAACGTACATCGGCAGCCATTATGGTGCTGCTGGCGTTTTTGATTGCCATGAACGCCATTGCAGTTGTGCTGCGTAAACGATTTGAGCGTCGCTGGTAAAGCCAGTGTTTGCCCTTAATTTTAGAGGTTCGAAATGAGTGTAGCGACCGATATCTTGCAGCCAAATGTGCAAACAGGCGATGAGACCATCAAGATGGCCGGCAGAAATGTCTGTGTTCACTATGGTGAAAAACAGGCCCTTTTTGACGTTGATCTGGACATTGTTGCCAACCAAGTGATCTCGTTGATCGGCCCATCTGGTTGCGGCAAGTCAACTTTTTTGCGTTGCCTAAATCGCATGAACGACACCATCGATATTTGTAAAGTGTCTGGTCAAATCAATCTTGAAGACCAAGACATTTATGACAAATCTATCGATGTGGTAGAGTTGCGTGCGCGGGTTGGAATGGTTTTTCAAAAACCAAACCCGTTCCCGAAATCGATCTATGAGAATGTGGCTTATGGCCCTCGTATTCATGGCATGACCCGCTCAAAAGACGAGCTTGATGAGTTGGTAACATCTTCACTTCGTCGTGCAGGACTTTGGGAAGAAGTTAAAGACCGCTTGGACCAGCCAGGTACTGGCCTTTCTGGCGGTCAACAACAACGGGTTTGTATTGCGCGTGCGATTGCAACAAAACCTGAGGTTCTTTTGATGGATGAACCTTGTTCCGCACTTGATCCGATCGCGACCGCGATTATTGAAGAATTGATCGACGAGTTGCGTGAAAACTTTACCATCGTAATTGTGACCCACTCTATGCAGCAAGCTGCGCGGGTGAGTCAAAAAACAGCATTTTTTCACCTCGGAAAATTGATCGAGGAAGGTCCGACGGAGCAGATTTTTACAAATCCGCATCATAAGAAAACCCAAGATTATATCACGGGTCGGATCGGTTAAATTAGCGGCGAAAGGGCAAGAAAATGGCCAACGCAACGAACGAACATATTGTATCTTCTTACGAAGAAGAGCTTACAGAACTGACCCGTGCGATTTCTGAAATGGGCGGCATGGTAGAAGTTGCGATTTCGAATGCAACTCAAGCGCTAATCCGGGTCGACCACGATCTAGCAAAACAAACATCAAAGGGCGATAAAGCCGTTGATGATATGCAGCGCTATATCGATGAGAAAGCGGTTTCAATGATCGCTCGCCGACAGCCTATGGCTGGAGATTTGCGTCATATCGTTTCTGCAATTCATGTTGCAACTGATTTGGAGCGGGTAGGGGATATCGCGAAAAACTTGGCCCGTCGCGTAAAACATATTGATAGCCAACGCATTTCCAAGCAGCTTTACAATGGCATCCGGCACATGTCGGACCTGACATTGAGCCAAATTAAGCGCTCCATCGATAGCTTTACAACGCGAGATGCCGAAATTGCGCTGGATGTTTGCCGCCGCGACGACGAAGTGGACGCTTTGTATGTCTCTCTATTCCGGGAATTTTTGACCTATATGATGGAAGATCCGCGCAACATTACAGACTGTGCGCACCTTTTGTTTTGTGCCAAAAACCTCGAACGCGCCGGTGATCATGCCACCAATATCGCGGAGGCCGCCTATTATCTCAAGACCGGCGAAAACCTCTATTACGATGTTGAATCTGGCAAAGTGCAGCTGAATTAGCGTTTTAGAGCGTTGTTCTAAGGCTTGCTTCAATTCTAAATGGAATATCGATTATGGCTCCCTTCATTTTAATCGTTGAGGACGAGGCCGACCTAGCGGTTATGCTTCGCTATAATTTGGAAGCAGAAGGCTACCGTGTTGCCGCAGTTGAAAGTGGCGATGAGGCGACCTTGCAATTGCAAGAAGAACTGCCAGATTTGATCCTGTTGGATTGGATGTTGCCAGGGCTGTCTGGAATTGAATTGTGCCGGCGTTGGCGTTCGCACGAAGAAACGTCCCGGGTGCCCATCATTATGATGACGGCGCGTGGTGAAGAAGAAGAGCGTGTGCGTGGTCTTGCAACTGGCGCAGACGATTATGTCGTGAAGCCATTTTCGGTTCCCGAATTGCTGGCCCGGGTGAAAGCTCATTTGCGTCGCGCGAACCCCACCCTTATGTCCAATAGCTTGAAGTCTGGCGATATTGAGCTAGATCGCGAAACTCATAGGGTTCGTCGGTTGGGCAAAGAAGTACATCTTGGCCCAACCGAATATCGTTTGCTTGAATATCTCATGCAAAGCCCTGGCCGCGTATATAGTCGCGAGCAACTGTTGGATGGCGTTTGGGGGCATGACGTATATGTTGATGAACGCACCGTTGATGTGCATGTGGGCCGTTTGCGCAAAGCAATCAATCGCGGAAAATCCAAAGACCCCATTCGCACAGTACGCGGTGCTGGTTATTCATTTGACGAAAAGTTTGCCACGTCTGCATAATGGACTGGGGGCATCGCGCTGCCCAAAAAATAAGCAGCGCCGGGGTTTTGAAATTCAAGATTGTTTAACACGAGGGTGATCTGCCCAAGCTGGCATTGTCGCCATATATTCAAGTGTCTCGGCTTCTGCTTGAGCGCGAGGGCTTCCTTTGTTGACCTGCCAGCCAACCATGCGCTCGAAACGTGTGTCAAAGTCTTGTAACTGGCCGTCCTCATCGACACAATGCTGGCAATATATCCCTGTTTCCATCGGCATTCCGCAACTTTGGCATTTCTCATCCATTGTTTGGTTCCTCATTGTTAGATTGCTTGGAAAGATTTGAGTGCAATGCGCCTAGTAAGCTGATCAGCGCAGTTTGGTCTTTTTGAGAAAGCAGTTCGCCAGCGGATGCTAGCTGATTTAAGTCGAGAACAGTTTGGGCCTCCCGTAACGCGAGCTGCCCCTCCTTTGTCAGCCAAATCAGAAATCTGCGGCCGTCATTAGGTTCTCTTTGCCTTTCGATATAGGCTTTTGCGCAGAGATGCTCGACCATCTCGCTAAGAGTTGACTGAGCACGGTCAAAATGTACTGATAACTCAGAAAGTGTCATAGGGCCGGTCATCGCCAGGTGGCTTAAGAAGCCAACGGTTGTGGGTGATAGCCGATGACGTTTATCACGTACGCGCCGAACTGAACGGGCATAGATTTCGCGATAAAGTAGTTCGAACTCTTTGGCAAAAGCTTGAGATTTATGGTCTGTCATGACCCAACGGTATGCGACGAAAACTATTTCGTAAATCCCGAAGTGTTTTTTCTTCGGCAGACATAGTCGATACCCAGACAACCAAAAAAGCCGTCCAATGGGCGGCCTTGTTGTTAAGTCAGATCATAAGCGCTTTGCTGACAAGGGCGGATTTATCAACATACTTTGACACATCGACACCGTTTTCGAACAGAGCCTCTCTGAGTTCGTCTTCTGTCAATGCTTCTACGTCGCCTTGAGACATCTTCAGGAAGTTCATTTTCTGCTTGAAGGGGGGATTTGTTTCTCCGAAAAAGCTTTGATTTTTGAAGTTGAATTCCTCAGAATATTTACGCATAAAATGGGCGAGAAACGTGTTGACGCTCAGCCTAACACGCGGGTCGTCGGTCATCTGATCTGTTGAACTATTTAATGTTTCCAGCATGAGCTGCGACCAACGCCGTGCCCCTTTGTCGTTCATCAATTGAATGGCGTTGTGAGTGTGATGAAAGCTGAGCCGAAATTCCGCACCATGATAATATGGTCCGCCGCCCATCACGTCGATCCACATTGCAGCTTGGGTGTTGATGTGATGGTTGATGCCACCGACCCGCGCAAAAACGGATGTAAACCAATCCTCATCTGCAAACACGCGTTCGTAAAAGTTCTCGACAATATTTACAATTGCGCTTTGGCCAAGAACTGAAAACAGTTGCCAAAATTGGATGGGTTTAGACGCATCACTGGATGCGTTCAACGACACAATTTGCGCTATCCGATGGGCGTCCTTGGGCAATAGCTTCTTTTCAACCGCCGATTGAATATAGGCGCTCTGAATTTTTTCAGACATATATCCGTGGCGCGTCGGGTGTTTGGGGTAGCTAATATTTGTCAAGATGTCGCCTTTCACTCTTGGGAGCTTCCACTGCCTAAAAGTACAAGTGGTACACTTCAAAATTGAACCTATCGTTCCAACGCCTCTATCTATGTATCAACGTGGAGAAATTCAATCGGCGGGTATTTGCACAAAAAAATGATAGGCCCATCCGTCCACAAAAAAGCCGTCCAATGGACGGCCTTGTTGTTAGTTCAAACCGTGGATAGCGCTTAGCTTTTCCGACGACGATCCAATTGATGGTAAGCACGTTTGGAGTGAAATTCGCAATAAGGTTTTCCCTCATCTGAATCTCGACCACAAAAATGAAAATCATCATTTAGTGGATCGCCAATTGGCCATTTGCACGTGACTTCATTGAGTTGCAAAAGCGTGACGCGTTCTTCAACTGGAATAAAGATCTCAGACTCTTGAGCAATGGCTAGTTCAACATTTGCATCAGTTTCCGCTGACATCTGCAACGCATTCGCGCCAGAAACAGGTGCATGTACTGTACGACGTCTAGGTGCGCTAGATGTTGTACCACTAACAGAACCGCCCGAAGGTCGTCTGGGGGTGGATGCAGTCGACGTCGCTCTTGGTTTACGCGCACGAGGTGCTGAGGGTGCAGGTTTTGCGCGGCCAGACAATTTAAGACGGTGAACTTTTCCGATAACAGCGTTACGTGTAACACCTTCACCGAGTTCTCCAGCAATTTGGCTTGCGCTAAGACCTTCCATCCATAGTTTTTTCAAAGTAGCTACGCGTTCATCAGTCCACGCCATGAAGATCCTCCGCAATTAGGGCCAGATAGAATCCTATACCCTGCCAAAAAAGGAGCTTTTGGCAAAAATACCATCCATCGTATGTTAAGGTAGGTCCGCCACACGACATATCGTGCCCCTACAGCTATGCACTTTACCGGATTGGCCGAATCTATGACAAGGGGGACAAAAACTTATCCTCTTAAAATATTGCTAATTTTTTGTAATTGGTCACCAATATGTCACCAATTTCCGTCAGATTGACAAATTGGGCCAACAAAAGGCATAAACAATCCTGTAAAGACGTGCATCGTGATAAGCGGGCGCGTCTTATTGCTTCTCAAAATGAGAACTTTAGAACCCCAAACACTCATATTTGGTCCCGTAGGAAGAAAAATGTCGGCTCTTTACAAGAATTACGCCCGCTCTGATATCGCTTTTGAAAAAGGCGAAGGCGTCCGACTATTCACCAAAGACGGCGATGATTATTTCGACTTCGCCGGTGGCATTGCCGTCAATATAGTCGGTCATGCAGACCCGCATGTTGTCGGGGCACTTAAGGATCAAGCTGAAAAACTTTGGCATGTGGGCAATGTGTTCACTATTCCAGAGCAAGAAAAACTTGCCCAACGTCTTACAGATGTCAGTTTCGCAGATATGGTGTTTTTCACCAATTCGGGCGCTGAGGCTGTGGAGTGCGCGTTAAAAACCGCCCGCCGTTATTTCTACGATAAGGGCGAAAAAGACCGTTATGAAATTATCACCCTTGAAGGTGCGTTTCACGGCCGTACGCTTGGCACCATCGCTGCAGGCGGCAATCCAACTTACCTTGAAGGATTTGGCCCCAAGGCCGCAGGGTTTATTCAAGTTGAATGCGGTAGCATCGAAGCTATAAAGGCTGCGGTGACACCAAATACCGCAGCCATCCTGTTTGAGCCTATTCAGGGTGAAAGTGGCATAAATATACTGAGCAATGAATTTTTGCGCGAAGTGCGCGCGCTTTGCGATGAACACGGTATTTTGCTTATCTTGGACGAAATCCAATGCGGTTACGCGCGGACCGGAAAGATGTTTGCCTATGAATGGGCCGGAATCCAACCAGACATTATGGCATTGGCCAAAGGCATTGGTGGTGGCTTTCCACTGGGCGCATGTTTGGCAACAAAAGAAGTTGGCAGCGCTATGGTGCCGGGAACTCACGGCAGCACCTATGGGGGCAATCCGCTCGCATGTACTGTTGGGAACGCGGTGTTCGATCGGGTCAGCGAAGATGGTTTCCTCGAACATGTCACACAGATGGGCAACCACCTAAGTTGGAGCTTGCAACAATTGGCGCAAAAATACCCCGACTTGATCGAAGAAATTCGTGTAAAGGGTCTAATGGTTGGTCTAAAAGTCAAACCGCCTGTTGGTGAAGTTGTTGCGGCAATGCGTGACGCGAAGATTTTAACGGTTGGCGCTGGCGACAATGTCGTGCGCCTTTTGCCACCGCTCATTGTCACCAAAGACGAAATAGATGAGGCGGTCCGACGATTGGACGCTGGTCTAAAGTCTTTGGCCAGCAAAACCGTTTAGCGCCCAAAAATACACCCATTTCAGTTTTGAAGAAGGACGTCGTTATGACAGCGGCTGTAAGACATTTTTTGGATATCAAGGATTATTCAAAAACACAATTGCGTAAAATGCTTGAACTCGCCTATGCCCTAAAGGCAAAGCAAAAGGCGGGTGAAAAAACACCCATTTTGCAAGACAAAATTCTAGCGATGATATTTGACCGAGAAAGCACGCGCACGCGCGTCTCGTTCGATGTGGGTATGCGCCAACTTGGTGGGGAAACTCTAATGCTCACCGGCCAAGAAATGCAACTATCTCGCGACGAAACCATTGCAGACACAGCACGGGTAATGTCGCGTTATGTCGATGCGATCATGATCCGTTTGCTCAATCACGATGATTTGCTCGAGCTGGCCGGTGCAGGTTCAATACCCGTTATCAATGGCCTCACTCGCATGTCACATCCCTGCCAAATTATGGCGGATATCATGACGTTTGAGGAACATCGTGGGTCGGTCGAGGGCATCAAAATCGCTTGGCTTGGGGACAGCAACAATGTGTTGGCCTCATGGATCCATGCAGCAGATATTTTTGGCTGCACCTTGACTATTGCTTGTCCTGAACAATATAGCCCAGATCAAGGCATGCAGGCAGACATCGCTCAAGCCAACGGACGGATTTCAGTTACGCGCGATCCAAACGAAGCGATCAAAGACGTTGATTTGGTTATCACAGACACATGGGTTTCCATGGGCGACTTAGATGCGAACATCCGTCGTGAAAATTTGGCACCCTTTAGGGTAACAGAAAAACTGATGGCACAAGCGAAACCAGATGCTTTGTTTATGCACTGCCTGCCAGCCCACCGTGGCGATGAAGTGACCAGCCAAGTTATGGATGGCCCTCAATCTGTGGTGTTTGACGAAGCGGAAAATAGACTGCATGCACAAAAAGCGATTTTGGCGTGGGTCTTTGGAATTGAGGAGCTTTAATGAGCGAGAGTTTTATGGAGGCCGTTGGCCTTGATCGTCCCGAAAGTGGTGACGATACAATTTTGCCATTTGCTGTTGAAACGCTGGATATTCGCGGCCGTACAGCGCGCCTTGAAGGCGCACTGGACGTTATTTTGCGACGCCACAAATATCCGACGCCTGTTGCACGCCTTTTGGGCGAGGCAATTGTCTTGGCTTCACTCGTGGGGTCGTCGTTAAAGTTTGCGGGCCGCTTTATTCTGCAAACCCAAACGGATGGTCCGGTCAATCTAATCGTTGTTGACTTGCAAACGCCCAACGGTTTGCGCGGTTATGCACGTTTTGACGAGGCGGCTTTGTCTAAAGCGGCGAGCGAAGGCAAACTTGCACCAGCCGAATTGTTGGGCAAGGGCAGCTTGGCGATGACCATCGACCAAGGTGAGCATACCGAACGATATCAAGGCATTGTTGAACTGGATGGTTCTGGTCTTGAGGATGTCGCGCACAAATACTTCCAACAGTCCGAACAAATCCCAACTTTGGTCCGATTGGCTGTAGCAGAAGTTCAGAACAAGGGCCAAACACAGCCTAAATGGCGTGCTGGCGGTTTGCTTGTGCAGCATATGCCCGCCCATGGCGAGCGCACAATGGCCGATCTACCTGGCGATGGTGATTTTGAAAATCAGGATACAAATGACACCTCATTTGAGGTGGACAATGGCTGGGTAGAAGCTACGGCTCTTGTCGGAACCGTTGATGATCACGAACTTGTCGATCCTGAAGTTTCATCTGAGCGATTATTGTTTCGTCTGTTTCATGAGCAAGGCGTGCGGGTTTTTGAACCCATGGACATGGTCGAAAAATGTGGCTGTGATGCAGACAAAATTGAATTGATGTTGTCTCAGTTTTCTGACGAAGATCGCCAATCCATGGTCAAGGACGACGAGATTGAAGTTGTCTGCGAGTTTTGTTCAACGCCCTATTATTTTAATCCAAGCATGTTTGGCATAAACGAATAATGATCTAATGGCGCGGCTCGCCCGTAACTCTTATTATACAATAAGACCAAACCTTTCCAAAGATTAAGTTGTTGTATTCGCAACTCGCGATTACGCTCTGAAAAATTGGAAATGGCGACATGGGCGGGCCAATTAGATGCTTCACAAAACCGGCGAAATCTCTGAAGACGTAAAAACTGTAGAAAAACCAAAACGCCGACGGTTTTCGATTTTCGGCATACTATTTCGCTTTCTATTTGCGATAGCCATTATTGTGGGTGCGGTTTTTTACGCCCGCGCCATGATTTCAGACCGTCCCGAACCGCCAGAACGTCAGCCGCGTGAACGCACATTCACCGTTCAATCTATTCCAGCTGAATTTGGCGATTTCCAGCCCAACTTGACATATTTTGGCGAATTGCAAGCCGCAACCAAACTCGATATTCGCAGCCAAGTTGCAGGAAAGGTTGTTAATTTGGCCGAAGGCTTAGCGGTCGGCAACGCTGTTGCAAAAGGCACATTGTTGGCGTCAATCGACGACTTTACATATGGCGGGGCGCTGACAGAAGCAAAAGCAAGTTTGGCTGAAGCCAAGTTCGGCCTTACTGAAGCCAAAGAACGTTTGTCGCTTGAAAATGCGAACCTTGATTTTGTGCGCAGTCAACTGGATTTGTCTAAGCGGGATTTGGAACGCGCAAAATCGCTGTTTGAAGCCGGCTCGATAACCGAAAAATCGCTGGACGACCGTGAACTATTGGTTTCTCAACGCGAACAAGCTTTGTTACAGCGTGAAAGCAACATCATCATTCAGCAGGCCCAGCTCGATCGCCAACAGGCAGCGCTTGAGCGAAGTGAATGGCAGGTCGAGCGCGCCGAACGCAACCTTGAAGACACAAAGATATTTGCCCCATTTGATGGCATTGTAACCGCTAACAACATTGAGCTTGGTCGGGTCATCTCCAACAATGAGGTTTTGATCAGTCTTTATGAAACTTCCGCAATCGACGTTCGTTTCACCATGTCGGACCAACAATATGGTCAACTTTTGGACGATGGATTAATCGGACGAAACGTTGTCGTGAAGTGGGAAGTTGAACCGCAACCGATTATTGCCAATGCTCAAATTTCACGTACGGGTGCCCAAATCGATGCGTCAAAAGGCGGCGTGGAGATTTTCGCAAGAGTTGACGCTGAAAAGTCAGCGCAGTTGCGACCGGGAACGTTCGTGAAGATCGAAGTGCCGGGTCTCAAGTTTGAAAATATGTTGCGCCTGCCTGAAACAGCGATTTATGACAATCAATATATATACATTGATGATGATGGGCGCATGTCCCGCCGCGACGTCGAAATTATCGCACGAGATGGCCAGTACCTTCTCGCAAGAGCTCAGTTCGACGCGGCCACGCCCATAATTACCAGCCGCATCGCGCAAGCTGGTGAAGGGGTGGCCATCGTCAATGAAGGCGAACCAACGCCGTTTGCACGGCCAAATCGTCAACGTGATGAAAATGCAGAACGTAGGCAAAGCGGCGATCGCCCAGCGCGCGAACGCGGCCAACGCCAAAATAATGGTAGCGGCAATGGCGAGGGTCAAGCACCTGTTGAAGCCGATAATGTCGATCAGGACTTGACGACGCAGGAGAGTAACTAAGATGGCAAGTAAACGCGCCAGAAACCTGTTGGAAATATTTGTTCGTCACAAGAACGCGGCCAATCTTTTGATGGTGTTGATCATTCTTTTCGGTGTTTGGGGCATGTCCAAACTCAATCGGCAATTCTTTCCGTCTTTAGAAGTTGGTGTGATCTCAATCTCGACAAGTTGGTCTGGCGCAAGCGCGGACGATATCCGCAAGAACTTGCTGCAAGTTATTGAACCGACGGTGCGTTTTTTGGATGGCGTGAAATCCATGGAGTCCACGGCTCGCGAAGGTGGCGGCTCCATAACGTTAGAATTTGAACGCGACACGGATATGCGCACGGCAGAAGCGCAGGTTGAAGAGGCTGTAGCCGCGATCACTAATTTGCCCGTCGACGCTGATACACCCGAGGTTGATCGGCCAAAATTTTTCGACCCTATTGCGGATTTAGGCATTTCCGGTCCATTCCCCGAAGCGACATTGCGTAAATATGCGCGAGACATCCGCGATGGCTTGTTAGATGCTGGCGTTGATCGTGTTACCTTTACAGGATACCGCGCACGGGAAATTCGGGTGCTCGTTGACGATGCGAAACTGCGTCAATTAGGCCTAACAACTGCTGATCTGTCGCGTACGATTTCTGTCAACACCGTTGATAAACCGTCAGGTACGCTGGACGGTGATTTTGAAGCTCAAATCCGTGCCATCGCAAAAGATGTCAACATTAACGAGCTTGCGAATTTGGAAATTCGAACCTCACCTACCGGGGAAAAGCTTCTACTTGGCGATGTCGCAACGATCGAGGATGGTTATGACAATGATCAATCCGTAGGCTTTATGCGCGGTCAGCGGGCAATCCAGTTGTCTGTCTCTCGTTCTGCTACGGCAGATACGATTGAGAGCTTTGAAAAAATGAATACCTATCTCACGACCTTAAAAGAAGAATTGCCAGCCTCGCTGCAAATTGAAGTGTTTAATGCAGCGGCTGAATTGGTCGAAGATCGGCTTGGTCTGTTGGTCAAGAACGGCGTTACCGGACTTCTTTTAGTGCTGGTTGTTCTGTTTATCTTTCTGGATTTCCGCATCGCATTTTGGGTTGCTGTTGGTATTCCCGTTTCCATATTGGGCACACTTGGCGTGATGTATTTCACCGGGCAAACAATCAATATGATTTCAATGTTTGCGCTGTTGCTAACGCTGGGGATTATTGTTGATGACGCGATTGTGGTGGGTGAACACACTGCCACCCGCTATGCCATGGGCGATAGTCGGCAGGAGGCCGCGATTGCGGGTGCTGGCCGAATGGCGGCTCCAGTTATCGCTGCCAGTTTAACCACTATGGCCGCGTTCGGCCCTATTCTTTTGGTCGGCGATGTCATTGGGCAAATCCTTTCCGCGCTGCCCATGGTGGTGATCGCGGTTTTGATCGCCTCATTGATCGAATGTTTCTTGGTTCTTCCTGGTCACCTTTCCCATGCGTTGCCACGTGAGCGTAAAGCACCAGGTTGGTTCCGCCGGAATTTTGACAATGGGTTTGATTTTTTCAAAGAGAAAATTTTTGGCACCCTTGCAGACATTACCTATAAATGGCGCTACGCCACGGTTGCCGCAACTGTTGCGCTGGCGATCACGGGTGGGGCGCTCATTCCCTCGGGCAAATTGGCGTTTGAGTTTTTCCCAACTGTTGAGGGTGAAACCGTCAATGTTAGTGCCTTCTTCCAACCCGGCGTTCCTCAAGAATCCATGTACGAGTTGGTGACACAACTCGACACTGCAGTGCGTAAAGTTGAAGCCGATCTAACCCCTGATGGCGAGCAGCTGATCGTAACAACATTTGCATATTTGGATATGGAAAATGGCCGTGCCAATCTTTCTGTATTTTTGACGCCAGCCGAAGCTCGCTCAATCCGGACCAATGAAATTGGACGGGCCATTCGTGAGAATGTGCCAACCATTGCGGGTGTTGACCGTCTTTCAGTGCGTGAACCGCGCGGTGGCCCTCCGGGCCGTGCCATTGATGTTCAGTTTTCCGGTGCAGAAACAGTCGTTCTGAAACAAGCTTCAGAAGAATTGCAGGCCATCCTTGAAGGCTTTGATGGGGTGCAGGCGATTTCTGACACGTTGCGTTATGGCAAACCTGAGTTGGTTATAGAATTGACGCCACGTGGCCGCGCTCTTGGCTTCTCTCTTGACAGTTTAGGCTCCCAAATTCGCGATACGTTTGAAGGACGGCTTGCCCGTCGAGTTGCAGAAGAGGAAGAGGAAATCTCTATCCGCGTTGAGCAACAATCAAACACAGCTGGCACTGCCGCCCTACGTGATTTGTGGGTCCGCTCAGACGCTGGAAATTTTGTGCCGTTGGCCGAAGTGGTTTCGTTTAGTGATCGTCAGGGCTTCAATCGGATAAACCGCGAAGAAGGCAAAACTGTTGTGAGTGTGCGAGCTGATACGGACAGCACAATATTGCAGGGTTCCGAAGTTATCGAACGGCTGGAAGCGGATCATATGGGCTCAATTGCTGCAAAATATGGTGTTGACTATAGTTTTGGCGGCACACAGGCCGAGCAAAACGCAGCCTTTGGTGATCTGCAACTCGGCGGTTTGATCGCTTTGGGGATCATGTATGTCATTATCTCTTGGATATTCGCCTCATATTTCGCGCCTCTTGCGGTGATGTTGATCATCCCGTTTGGCGTAGTGGGGGCTATCTGGGGCCATTATTTGATGGGGTATAACCTGACCGTAATTTCTGTGATGGGACTTTTGGGGCTAGCTGGTATCTTGGTGAACGACTCGATTGTTTTCGTCTCCCGTTTGCAAGAACGGATCGAAGAGGGGGATAGTCTGGAACGGGCTGCAACAGGTGCCGCGCGAGATCGCTTGCGCGCCGTTCTGCTGACCTCACTCACAACAATCGGTGGTCTAACTCCCCTGTTGTTTGAAACAAGTTTGCAAGCGCAGTTCTTGATCCCTATGGCCATCACAATTGTGTTCGGATTAGGATTGGCGACAACGCTCGTACTTTTCCTCGTGCCTTCCTTCATCGGCATTGGAGCCGATATCGGTGCATTCTTTAGTTGGCTGTTTTTACGCAAAGGCGCACCAAGTTTCCGAGGATTACTTCGCGGTGATCACCATACCGTCCCACGCGGCCCTGAGCTTGAGGGGTGAGCCCTTTAGCTCTTCCAAAAACGCGGTAGGAACAATACAATAACGGTGAATATTTCCAGCCGACCAACAATCATTCCGGCGGACAAAAGCCATTTTGAGATGTCTGGCAGCGGCGCAAAGTTGCCTGATGGGCCGATTGTATCCCCAAGCCCCGGTCCTACATTTGATATGGCCGTCGCTGCGCCCGAAAAGGCAGTTAGCGTGTCCAGCCCGGTAAAGCTGAGTAATAGGGCCAAAAACATAAACGCCGCGATGTAAAGGAACACAAAACTCATCACTGACGCAGAAACATCATCGGTCAAAATGGTGCCATTGTACCGTTTTACGAAAATACCAGAGGGGTAAAGGATTTCGCGAATATGTTGTTTGAGATCTAAAAACAAAACTTGAAACCTAAAGATTTTAATCCCGCACGATGTCGACCCCGCGCAACCACCAATAAACATCAGAATGAAAAATAGTGCCGTGGCTTGATGTCCCCAAGTGCCATAATCAGTGGTGGCATAGCCAGTGCCGGTCATAACCGACACCACTGAGAATATGGCGTGCCGCAACGCTTCTTCACCTTGGGTGATGTTGCTAAAATACTGGATGGCAACAGCGGCGATGACAAAACAGGCCAATGTGCCGAAAAATGCACGGATCTGAGAATCGTTGAAAATGCTCTTTCGGTCGCCTTGCAAAAATCGAACATAAAGCAAAAACGGCAGCGCGCCCAAAATCATAAAAGCGATGGCAATATAGTCGATAGCAAAGCTTTCATATGAACCGATTGATCCGTCCCGAGTGGAAAGTCCGCCGGTCGCCACGGTGGTCATAGAATGCACCAATGCATCAAACAAAGGCATGCCAGCCGCCCAGTATGAAATGGCACAGATCATCGTCAAAACGATGTAAACTGAGGTCATGCTTGCCGCGATTTGGGCAGCTTTGGGCAATATTTTGTCCGTCGTATCAAATGCTTCTGCGCGAAACATTTGCATGCCACCAATTTGCAGCATGGGTAACACCGCGATGGCCATCACAATGATCCCAAGCCCACCATACCATTGCAACAACCCGCGCCATAACAAAATGCCCGGCGGCAGGCTGTCCAAGCCCGTCATCACGGTAGATCCAGTGGTGGTAAGGCCCGAAATAGCTTCGAAAAATGAATCTGTGTAGCTGAGCTCAAGCCCAGCCCAATAGAAGGGGAGTGCGGCGAAAAACGCCAGAACAACCCAAACAAGCGCAGTCATCAAAAAGGCTTGGCGCACGTTGAGCGATTGTTCTCGGCCAAACGTTGCGGCCCATGTACCTGCACCCATAAATGTGGTGATCAGCCCAGCGGTAACGAACACAATCCAGTCGGGGTTGCCGACCAACGCGTCGGCAATTGCGGGCAAAAACATCGAGCATCCAAGCGTCGCGGTCAGCGCACCGATGATCATTAATACGGGACGAATTTCCATAAGCGGTGGGTTTGATCCTTGTGTCCAATGCTCAAATTAAGCCCTAGCACAAGTTTTGCTCACTTAAAAATGACCAATATGATTTGTCACAATATGTTATGCTGAACACCAATCGAACTTAGGATTAAATATGCTTGACGGATACGCCCGCAAAATCATCGATGGGCCCCTAAATTTGGTTGGTGCGCAGATCGCAAAAACCGGAGTTACTGCAAATTCTGTTACGCTGGCTGGTCTGATTATTGGTTTAGTGGCTGCTATTTTCATTGCGTTGGGTAACGAGAGCGCTGGCCTTTGGCTATTGCTGATTTCTCGCGTTGCGGACGGATTAGACGGGGCTGTCGCACGGGCAACTCAAAAAACGGATTTCGGTGGCTATTGGGATATAGTTGCGGATTTTTTCTTTTACGGCGCTATTCCCGTCGCTTTTGTGATCCTTGATCCAGCCGCAAATGGCGTTGCTGGAGCAGTGCTACTGCTGTCCTTTTACTTTAATGGGGGCACGTTTTTGGGCTATGCGATTTTGGCGGAAAAGCACAAGCTGACGACTGAGCAACGCGGATCAAAATCTTTATATTTTTCGACGGGCCTGCTTGAAGGTACAGAAACAATAGGATTTTTCGTTGTACTGTGCATTTGGCCACAGCATTTTGCCGTGCTGGCCTATTTGTTTGCCGCAGCTTGTTTTTACACCGCAATCTCACGCATCTGGCTGGCTTACAAGGAATTCGGCCATTTACAAAATGATGATGCCAACGCCTAGCGAGTTAGTCGCTCAGCTGTTGCGCGGATGGCTTTTCGCCAACCGCTCATTGCCTCGTTTGTAGTTGCCAGTTATGCGGGCCATCACCTGTTGTTGGTCAATAAACGCGCAATCACTCATTTCTTCGATGAAGTCTGAGGCTGCGTCACCTCGCAAAGTCGTTGCCAACCGCCCATTATGGTTGATTTTTACTTCGCCGTTTTTCCGGGCGCGGAATGTAAACCCTAAATCGTCACTCACTGGTGTGCTCTAAATCTGATCCAAAGCAAATGCGAAATCTTCAATCAAATCTTGTTCGTCTTCCAACCCGACAGACAGTCGAAGCAGTTTCCGCGTTATCCCAGCTTCCAGCTGCTGTTCGTCCGAAAAGCGCTGGTGCGTGGTGGTCGCAGGGTGTGTAATGATTGACTTTGCATCGCCCAAATTATTTGAAATCTTGACCACGCTTAGCGCATCCGCCACATCAAAAGCTTCCTGCTGGTCGCCTTTAATCTCAAATGCAAGCATGGTGGAGCCGCTGCTCATCTGCTTTTTGCCCAGCTCGTATTGCGGATGTGATTTGTGATGCGGATAGAACACTTTGTCGACTTTTGGATGGTCTGCCAAAAAGTTAGCCAACTGATGCGCTGATTGGGTCATACGCTCAACCCGAACCGCTAGTGTCTCCAACCCTTTTAGCATTACCCACGCGTTGAAGGGGCTTATGGTCGGCCCGGTTTGGCGGATGATAGTGTGGATGTCCGCTTCAATAAGCTCTTTTGAGCCTAAGATTACGCCACCCATGCACCGGCCTTGCCCATCAATATGCTTGGTCGCCGAATAGGTAACCAAGTCAGCGCCAAGCTCTAGTGGCTTCTGAAACAAAGGCGTTGCGAATACGTTATCAACAATCAAAACTGCGCCATGCGCATGTGCAATTTCAGCAACAGCCGCAATATCTACCAACTCCAATGTTGGGTTTGTTGGTGTTTCAATGAAAATGGCTTTGGTGTTGGGCTGCATGGCTCTTGCAAAGTTTTCAGGATCACGACCATCCACAATGCTCGACTGGACCCCCCAACGCGGCAAGTAGTCTTCAACCACAAATCGGCAGCCGCCAAATAGAGCGCGTGATGCAACCACGTGATCACCAGCGCGTACTTGGCTCATTACAGCTGTGGTAACAGCCGCCATGCCAGTCGCAGTGCCCCGCGCGGCTTCAGCGCCTTCCAGCAAACACATCCGGTCTTGAAACATGTCGTAAGATGGATTTGAGAAACGTGAATAGATGTGCCCGTCATCTTCGCCTTTGAAACGGGCTTCAGCCGCGGCTGATGTTTCGTAGACAAATCCCGAGTTCAAATAGAGCGCTTCGGATGTTTCCCCAAATTGGCTGCGCACAGACCCGCCATGAACCATCTGGGTGGCGGCACGGTGATTTTTTGTATCCGCCAACGGGTTTTTTGCATCAGCCATTTGTGTACTCCAAACAAAAATGCCGACCCCTTGGCCGGCAAAATGGTCGACTTTAGCAATTTGTTTAGGGTGGCTGCAATCAGACCGGCCAAATCACCACCATTCAAGTGATGATGTAACGCCAATTGCACCGTGGCGTCAATGTTGCTAGAGAATGGTCAAGAAATTTGCATGAAACTTGCAAGAAACTTGCAAGAGACTTGAGTGAGTGGAATTTAAGACCTATGGCGGGCGTAAGCGGCATCTTTTCTGCGAGAATGATTGCAGACCTAAATGCGTTGGGTGGCATCAAAACTTCAATAGCGTTTGATGACGATCAGGTGCAACCAGCAAGTTTAGATCTGCGGTTGGGCAACATCGCCTATCGAGTGCGCGCTAGCTTTTTGCCGGGGCCGGGCAGCTCCGTGCATGAACGGATCAACGCGCTAAAACTCCACGAAATTGACTTGTCTGTTGGCGCCGTTCTGGAACGGGGGTGCGTCTATATCGTACCACTTTTGGAAAGCCTTGATTTGCCAGACGGCGTCAGCGCAACAACAAATCCAAAAAGCTCGACAGGCCGCCTAGATATTTTTACCCGCGTGATTACTGATCAGGGCAGGGCATTTGATACAGTTCCCGCCGGTTATCAGGGTCAACTTTATTTAGAAGTGAGCCCACGCACATTTCCGGTGCTGGTGCGCCAAGGCTCTCGCCTTAGTCAAATCCGTTTTCGTGAAGGTGATACGCGCCTAAATGTGGCTGAACATCAGGCCCTGCACGCCAAAGAAACATTGGTGTTTGATCAAAACGCGCCGGTGGACAATGGCGTCGCGCTCTCTATTGATCTAAAGGGCGGTGATCGCGGCGGGCTGATTGGTTATCGCTCAAAACGCCACACGGCGGTTGTTGATGTGGATAAGAAAGCTGCGCTCGAAATATTGGACTTCTGGGACCCGTTGTATGATCGCGGCGGCGGTGAGCTTATCCTTGATCCTGACGAATTCTATATTCTAGTGTCGCGCGAAGCGGTGCATGTGCCACCTGATTATGCCGCTGAAATGGTGCCATTTGATCCGCTCGTCGGCGAGTTTCGTGTGCATTATGCCGGTTTCTTTGATCCCGGCTTTGGCCACGCAAGCGCCGCAGGTGCTGGAAGTCGCGCTGTATTGGAAGTGCGATCTCGCGAAGTGCCGTTTTTGGTGGAGCATGGGCAAACCATCGGCCGTCTGATTTACGAACGCATGGCCGAGCGCCCTGACAATCTTTATGGTGCCAACCTTGGTTCAAATTACCAAGGCCAACACCTGAAATTGTCAAAGCATTTCAAATCGAATTAGCCTACCAGAACTAGCTTCCTTTAACGGGTTTAGTTTTGATTGGTGTGCCGTCGGCTCGTGTGAATGTGCGCATCCCGTTATTACGATGCAAGACCACGTCGTGATCCGGATAATGCACGATGTCGCGGTCTGAATTTGCCCCCACTATCAAATATGTGGCATCTTGTTGGCTGCGATTTTGCAAGCAATGGGCAATGGGGGAACCAGATTGCCAAGCCGCAAAGTCGCCTGCTTTAAGCAGGGTTTCGTGATCCTCGACCAATACCAATTCGCCCTCCAGCATCATCAAAAATTCATCTTCATTTTCGTGCCAATGGCGGTGAGACGAGCTTGAACCCGGAGGCAGTCGTTCAAGGCGCAAACCGAGTTGTGAAAGCCCGGCCAGTTTGCCCAAAACGATCTCGCTATAGGGGCCATCATCTTGGCCGGAAATCGGGTGGGCGGCACCTGCGTGGTCAGCCCAATCTGGGATGTCAATTTTTGGCATGATCGATATCTATTTCTTCAATTCAACCGCTGTGCCATAGGCCAATATTTCGGCGGCTCCTTGAGTAATCATCGAAGTGGTGAAGTTGACCCCGATCACAGCGTCGGCACCCACCCGCTTTGCGTCGGCCACCATACGGTCGTATGCTTGCTCGCGTGCCTCGGCCATCAGTTTTGTATATTCGCTCACCTCACCGCCGACCAAATTGCGCAGGCCTGCAATAATGTCAGTTCCCACATGTTTGGCCCGGATTGTATTGCCGCGCACGATGCCTATCGTTCGTACAATTTCGCCCTCAGCGACATCAATTCCCGTTGTCACAATCACAATGATTACTCCTTGATATTCTTTTCATAATAATTGTCTTCTTCATTGGTCATGCGTTGGTAAATCACACGCCCCAACAATCCCAGACCAATTACGGCTAAAATGATAAACGGCCAGACAGGTGCGCCGGACGAAAAGATGCCAAAAAACATCAAGCCGAAATACGCAATCGCCGCCAAAATAACCAAAATGAGCGCTAGCTGTTCGAGTTTCATCTTATCCTCCTTTGCGCCCTAAACGAATGTCTAAGACACCTTATGAAGACAACGTAAAAGCGATTGGAGCCTGCTTCAAGCGGAATTAACACCCAAAATTAGCAATCGAGTTAGCGAATTAGATCGATGGGCATATGTAGATGACCAGATGTTCACGACTTTTAAGCTCCCGCATCGACCTTTGCAAAAAGGTCAGGCATGCGCAGTTTTAATAGGCCCAAGAAAACCAAACTTCTACCAATAAAGAAACTGTGCAACGCCCACCACAGACCCGCAATGCCCAATATTGGTGTTAATACTGCCCAGACAATCGCAAAGATTATCGTTGAAACAATCATACCGTTGCGCATGTCAGAGCCCATTGTCGCGCCAGCAAATACGCCATCCAATACGAACGCCAAAACACCAAAAACGGGCGCGATGGCGGCAACCAATAGATAGTCCCTAGCCGTTTGGCGCACCACTTCGCTAGTCGACATGAAGTCAATAATGGTGGGGCCCGTCACAATGAATAGGATCGTCAACATGCCAGAAAGAATGAAACCCCAGAGGGACGAGAGCTTGATTGCACTCACAAAAGCAGGTCGCCATCTCGCGCCTATAGCTTTGCCACATAGCTGTTCTGACGCCGCTGCAAGGCCGTCCAAAAAGAAGGCGGCAACCATCATGAAATGCAACAGAATTCCATTGGCGGCGAGAATGTCATCTCCGGCCCGTGCGCCCTGCGAAGCAAAAAACGAAAAGACGGCACTCAGCAAAACCGAACGAATAAGAATGTCGCCGCTTAAACCCAGCAGCCGCTTTATTTGAACAACATTCATCAGGTCGGCATCGGATAGTTTGCGCAAAAGGCTTCTATGCCCACCCAGTTGCACGATGGCCCAAATAAATCCAATCACCAACATGATGATTTGGGCCGCAACGGTGCCCCAAGCGACACCTTCGATCCCCATATCTAGGCCAAATGCGAAGGCGATGGAGAGGCCGATGTTGGATATGTTTAAGATCAATTGAAGGATCAGCGCGACAAAGCTTTGCCCACGCCCCAAAAACCAACCAACAAGCGCGAAATTCATCAAAACAAATGGAGCGGCAAGCACCCGAATATAAAAGTAGGTCTTAAATGCGGTCACCACATCTTCGCTTGCGCCGTACGCGAAGCTAGCAAATTCCGCAATCGGCACCATTAGCGCCAACACGAGCAGTCCGGCGGCAAAACCAACTGTCAACGCCCGTACGAGATGTGCAGCCTGTGCCGCCTCATCGCGGGCACCAAAGGCCTGAGCGGTCAGGCCTGTAGTTGACAGTCTAAGGAAATAGAAAATGGCGGCGACGAAGTCAAAAACCAAACCGCCAATCAACAGTCCACCGAGCAGGTCGACTTCGCCTAAGCGGCCCACAATGGTTGTGTCCGCTATGCCAACAAGAGGCTCTGTGACAAAGGCAACAGCTGTTGGCAGCGCGATGAGCCAAACATCTTTGTGCCCCACATTGAACGGATGGCTCTTTTTGCTCATGTGACTTTGCCCTTGGAAATAGCAATGCGAGGATTACGCCGTGCCAAAAGATTCGCTAAAGGTAAAGTCTAGCTGCGGGTCAAAAACCCGCAAGCCTAAAGTGGTATATTTGAATTCGTTTATGCGACGAGGCGACGCCAAAGGCGAATAAGAATGTAAAGTGGGAAAACGATGGCGGCGCCAAAGCCGAACCAAATCCCCAGATCACCCATAAAGCTACCAAGGTCGGCAAAGGTTGCGCCGACATAGCGGCCAAGCGTGCCAAATATTGTGCCGGGCGTAATGTCCATCACCCGCATAACAAACCCAACCACCAAAGACAGGATTACTAACTTAAAGAATACCCTCTTTGGACTGCCACCAAAAAAGTTCCGGCGTTCAGGTTCTTGTGCGTCATCATAGTCGCGTTGTTCAGTTTTGCTCATTTTGTTCCCCAAGCTTGTGCTGCGCCAGAACAAATTCGCTGGCGATATGTGTTATCTGGGTTAAATATAGGCACAATGCGCAAATCAACAAGCACCGACAAAACAAATAATGCGAACGACCCAAATTTGTTTGCCCAGGCTTGGGGGCTGCCAAATGTTGTGCGCGATTGGTTTGTTCAGCGTAATTGGGTGCCGCGCCAACATCAATTGGATATGCTTGAAGCGGACCGTGTCGGACGTTCTGCCTTGTTGATTGCCCCCACCGGAGCAGGAAAAACCCTAGCTGGCTTTTTGCCCTCTATTGTTGAATTGGCGGAACAACCCTTTGACGGTATGCACACGCTTTATATTTCGCCGCTAAAAGCATTAGCCGTTGATGTCGCGCGCAATCTGATGGACCCAATCTCTGAAATGGGTCTTAACATTCGCGTCGAAACACGCACCGGGGATACCCCATCGTCACGTCGGCAACTTCAACGGTTTGATCCACCCAACATCATGATGACGACGCCAGAGCAATTGGCCTTGATGTTGTCGCATAAAGAAGCGCCAAAACTGTTTGGCTCGCTTCGGCGTGTTGTGTTGGACGAACTTCACGCGCTGGCATTATCCAAGCGGGGCGACTTGCTTGCGTTGGGTTTGGCGCGGCTTGGCACATTGTGTCCTGATCTAAAGATCTCAGCTTTGTCTGCAACCGTTGCAAAACCTGAAATGTTGCGCGAGTGGATCCATACACCAAAGCCAGAACGTGAAGTGGTATTCGTCACAAACGAAGGTGGCGCAGACCCAGAAGTTGAGATTTTGGCGAGTGACGACCGGGTGCCGTGGGCCGGGCATTCAGCTCGATATGCAGTGCCGGAACTGCTTGAGGTTATCAAACAAAATGGCACCACACTTCTGTTCGTCAATACGCGCTCGCAAGCAGAAATGTTGTTTCAATCTTTATGGGAAATCAACGAGGATGGGCTGTCCATCGCGTTGCATCACGGCTCGCTTGACGTGGAACAAAGACGCAAAGTCGAAGCCGCCATGGTTGCTGGAAAATTGCAAGCCGTGGTGTGTACGTCAACATTGGATTTGGGCATCGACTGGGGCGATGTCGATCTTGTGGTACAAATTGGTGCGCCAAAAGGCTCGTCGCGCTTGTTGCAACGTATAGGGCGTTCAAATCACCGGTTAGATGAACCTTCCCGCGCTATGCTGGTGCCGGCTAATCGTTTTGAAGTGTTGGAGTGTGAAGCTGCCAAGGAAGCGGTTAAAGAACGTGCGCAAGATAGCGAAGACCCTCAGCCCGGTGGGTTAGATGTGTTGGCGCAACACATTTTGGGCATGGCCTGTTCAGCGCCGTTTGATGCGACACAATTATACGATGAAATAACCCGCGCTTGGCCCTATCGCGAACTGGAGTGGGAGCAATTTGAGCGGGTCGTCGATTTTGTGGCAACTGGTGGATATGCGTTGCGCGCCTATGAGCGTTTCGCCCGATTGCGGAAAACTGAAGATGATACGTGGCGGATTGTTCACCCAAAGATCGCCCAGCAATATCGCATGAATGTGGGCACAATTGTTGAGGAACCAATGCTCAAAGTTCGGCTGGTTCGATCCAAAGGACAACGACGCGGTGCAACCACCGGGCCGATTGGCCGGGGTGGGCGCGTGCTGGGCGAAATTGAAGAGTACTTCATCACGCAGCTTATGCCCGGCGACACCTTTATTTTTGGCGGTGAAATTGTGGCGTTTGAAGCCATGCGCGATAACGAAGCCTATGTGTCGCGCTCCTTTGCCAAGAACCCGAAGATCCCAGCATATATGGGCGGTAAATTTCCGCTTTCGACTTACTTGGCGGAACGGGTTCGCAAAACTCTCGCGACACCTGAGACTTGGAACAAACTACCCAATCAAGTCAGCGATTGGCTCAGGCTTCAGCGCGACGTTTCCACTATTCCGGGTACGGACAGCTTGTTGGTTGAAACATTCCCAAAGGCCGACAAATATTTCATGGTTTGCTATCCGTTCGAAGGCCGCTTGGCACACCAAACCCTGGGCATGTTACTTACCAAAAGATTGGAACGTGACCGGGCGCAGCCACTTGGGTTCGTGGCGTCAGAATATGCCTTAGCGATTTGGTGCGCTACTGATATTGGCGCGCAGTTCAAACGCGGGCGTTTGTCCCTAAACGAATTGTTTGACGAAGACATGTTGGGTGACGACCTTGAAACATGGCTCGATGAATCCAGCCTGATGCGCCGCACGTTTCGCAATTGTGCAATTATTTCGGGGTTGATTGAACGTCGTTATCCTGGCCAGGAAAAGTCGGGGCGTCAGATCACCATGTCCTCGGATCTGATTTACAATGTTTTATATGAACACGAACCAGACCATATCCTCATTCAAGCAACTCGCCGAGATGCGGCAAGGGGATTACTCGATATTGAACGTCTTAGCACCTGTTTAAAGCGTATTCGGCAGCATATAATACACAAAGACTTGGAGCGAATCTCACCGCTTGCAGTTCCTGTTATGCTTGAAATTGGCAAGGAGCCGATTTTTGGGGAGGGCCGTGAAAGCGTGTTGGCGGAAGCCGCAGAAGATTTGTTGCGTGAGGCTTCAGGAAGATAGGTGACGTCATTGGCAAATTTTGAATTTGAAATTCGAGAAATGAAAGTAGATGAGTGGCAACAATGGGCTGCGATGCGGCAAATGCTTTTTCGTGGCTTTACAGACGAAGACGCGGCAAAAGAAGCCAAGCTATTTCTAAGCGGCAAAGACCCAAACTTGAAAATTGTTTTTTTGGCGATTGTGGAGGGTCGAGCGGTCGGCTTCGCAGAAATTGCCCAACGATCATATGCTGACTGCTGTTACGACGGGCCGGTTGCTTATCTTGAAGGGTGGTTTGTTCAATCTGATTTTCGCAAATCAGGCATCGCCAAAGCATTAATTGATACGGCTGCTCACTGGGCACGCGAACAAGGCTATCCTCATTTGGCGTCTGATGCAGATCTCAAAAATATAAATGGGCATAAAGCGCATGAAGCCTGCGGGTTTGCTGAAGTTGGTCGTGTTGTGCAATATCGGATGAACTTGAAATGAGCCAAACCCAATTGCACCAACAAGCCCAGCCTCATCAACAAGCGTCACAATTTGATGGTTTCGCGCTGGAATTTGCCGGGCAGCGCCTTCTTGCATTGACTTCCGGGGCGCTTTATTGGCCAGAAATCGAGACGCTGTTGGTGGCAGATTTGCATTTGGAAAAAATGTCCTCCTATGCCAAATCACGCCAGTTTTTACCGCCATACGATACCGGCGCAACGCTCAACCGTTTGGCCTGTGATATCAAGGCAACAGGTGCCAAATCACTTATTGCGTTGGGGGATAGCTTTCATCGCGACGAGGGGACGACCACTCTTAATATTCATGACGCGGACTTACTTGCTGGGCTAACTCAATCTGTCGACTGGCTTTGGCTCGCCGGCAATCATGATCCCAGTGAGCATGAACTTGGTGGACGGTGCAGTGAAAGCGCCGCCATCGGCGGTCTGATTTTGTCCCATGAACCATCAGGTAAAATCGAACACCAAATTGCCGGGCATCTTCACCCGGCAGCGAGGGTGAGCATTAATGGCAGATCAATCCGTAGGGCGTGTTTTGTATATGATCACACCAGAATGATTATGCCGGCTTATGGAGTTTCCACAGGCAGTTTAAACGTTCTAGATCCAGCATTCTCGTCTGTGATTGATCGCCGTCAAATGCAGGTCGCGGTGTTGGGTAAAGATCAAATTTATCTCGTAGGTCGCAGACATCTTATTGGGCGCTAAAAGCGAACCTGAAACCCGGTTTTGTTTTGCTTAAAACCAGAAGCTTCATAGAAATGAAGCGTTTCCGGTCTTGTACTTCCCGTCATCAACATCAGTTTGTAGCAACCTGCTTGTCGTGCGCGTTCTGTTGCGGATGCGAGAACTTGTCTGCCAAAACCAAGTCGGCGATGATCTTTGTGGGTTACGACATTTTCGATCAACCCGAACGGGCGGCATCCACGCGTTAAATTTGACATGATGTAGAGTGTGCAAACAGCCACGATAACGCCATCAAGTTCACTCACGATGAGTTGTTGGGTGGGATCATCAAGCGTATGTGCCAACGCGCTTTTAAATGCAGGTTCTGAAACTGGCGGTTCATTTGGATGCAAATGCGCGTAAATTTCGCGCAAAGCAATAACATCGCGGATAGCCGCGTTTCGTATCTCGCTTTTAAGCATCAAACTAGAAAAACCTCGCAATGATGATGAGGATGAGCGTTACGCAAACCAACCACGTTAAGACCGCGCGCAACCGTGCATAGGATTGGGGAACCCGGCCGCGCATGCCGGAAAGGACGTCCCAAATCCCGTGGGCAGCAAATCCAAACGTCAGCAAAACAAGACCCACACTAACCGGCATTAACAGCATCACAAATCCAGCAATCGCGCCAAACGTGCCCACAATATAGGTGAGCTCCGAACCAGCTCCGCCCTGAAGTCGAATGCCCCAGCGGATGCCACCGAGAAAAGATAAAATCAGTGCGCCATAACCCACCAACGCCCGTTCAAACATCACGCTTTCAAAAGGAGAAATCGCTGGTATGAGAGTGAACAACAAGCCAAGGAGAAATGGTATCCAGCCAGCCAATGCAGCAAACGCAACGGTTCTGGACCAAAAAAGGGGCAAATTGGACATGTCTGTTACCTCCTAAATGCGACGCCGCTCAGCCATCCGGTAAATATCGCCAGTAAAACGCACACAAGCCCATATAGGAATGAATGGTCTTTTGCGGACGAAGACAGAAATCGTTCAAATCCAACGGTGCGAACAGAAAAGCGTTGTGCTTTTTTGGCTTTAAGTTGCCCATCCTTAAACAGGTGGGTGATTGCGATATAGTTGCCGTTCGGTACATGCGCTGGCAGTTCAATCCGCGCCGAATAAAAGGTGTTGGAGTGAAAAATGACCCCGTGGTCGATCCTTTTATAAAGGTCTTGCTCTTCCATCAGCCGAATAAGTTCTTGGCTAAACTCGCTGATTTTCGCCGCGTCTCCTCTGGGTTGCAGAAATGGCGCACTGTCAAATGCGAGGCCGTTCACCGACAATTCTTCAAGGTTCGCTATTTGATCAACAGGCAAATTTGAAATCAGGTGAAAGAACGAAGGGAAGTTGTTGAACGCAACTTCTTCTCCATTCAGCCAAACACCAAACTGATTGGTTTTGCGTCGGGCAACCCGTGTGGATGTAGGGCCGCGCACGGCAATGACGATGTGATAATCATTGGTGACTTGTTCGGCGTCGCCATCAAACGCATTTTCAATATTGCCAAAGAACGTGATTTCTTCCCCGGCAAAGGTTGAGTTGATTGAGATTTCTGGGTCTGAGCTGGCAGCCACCAGCCGTTGCGCATTTGCTTCCGCCACAAGAAAAAACGTAAATACGGCTGAAAATAAGGCCCTTACGATCACGTCACACTTCCTAACAACACCGTCATGGAAAACGGATCAGATGGAGTGAGCAAAAGAGACAGTGCAAATCGTATGGCGACGGCCAAAACAATGATTGCCAAGAGGGCACGCAATTGCTCGCCACGTAAATGTTGTCCCGCAGATGCGCCGAATTGAGCGCCTATGACCGAACCCACCATCAGCGAGAACGCCAGCATGATATCAACAGTTTGACTGTTGACCGCATGCAAAATTGTTGTGGCCGCCATAATAGCCAGCACCTGCAATAAAGATGTACCAATCACAACCGATCCGGGCACCCTCAAAATATAGATCAATGCGGGCACCAAAATGAACCCGCCGCCAATACCCAGAAGCGAGCCCAAAAAGCCAATGCTAACGCCAATCATAATGACAGGCAAAACACTGACATAGAGATTTGAGCGTTTGAACCTCATGCGCAGCGGTAGCCCGTGGACCCAACTGTGCTTCCCAGGTAGCTTGTGCGGTATGGTTTTACCGGCTTTGTGTTTGACCATCGAGCGGATGGCTTCCACAAGCATTAGCCCGCCGATGGAACCAAGAAAAATCAAATACCCCAATGAGATAACGAGGTCCAATTGTCCCGCAGCACGCAAAATGCCAAAGGTCCAGACGCCGCCGAACGCGCCAAATATTCCAGAGAGGATAAGGACAAAAGCCAGTTTGAGGTCAATGCCACCACGTCGCCAATAGGAAAGGGCACCAGACGTTGAAGCCGCAACAACCTGACTTGTAACAGAAGCAACGGCAACGGGTGCAGGAATACCAGAAAAAATCAACATTGGGGTGAGCAGAAAACCGCCACCAACGCCAAACAAACCGGATAGGAAACCAACAGCACCGCCAAGCCCAATCAACATGAATATGTTGAGTGAGATTTCAGCGATGGGCAAATAAAGTTGCACGGCAGAGCATCCCGGTTAATTGCGCTCGATTGCATCAGGGTTTAGGCCGCAGTTATTGCCCTGTCAATCGCGGAAAATGGGCTATTAGCCCCAGAAAACCAAATAGCGCGTTCACCCAGCCGAATTATACTGGCTGGCTGCTTAAAACCGTAAGAAGACGCGGGTTGATCTTGCCACTTTCACCCATTCCAAGGGTCCGTTCAAACTGACGGATCGCTTCACGGGTTTTGGGACCAATCACACCGTCCGGCTTGCCCAAATCAAAACCCAATTTGCTTAGGGCAATCTGCACATTAAGGACAATCTTTTGCGCGCCGATTTCTTCACCGGGATTGAACGACTTTGACCACGTCCCTATCGGGGCGTAATTGGCGATCAAATTGATCGGGGTAAACTGCCATTTCTCAAGTTCTTGTTTTATGGACTGCATTTGCGCTGCGTCGATTGAGCGTGCAACGTCATCACGCGCTTTCGCCGCGTCTTTGTCGCCACTTTGGGCCGCGATTGAGAACCATTTATACGATAGTCCGAAGTCTTGGCTGACACCTAATCCGCGTGCGTAGAGCATACCAAGATTAAACTGACTATCTAAAACGCCGCGTTTAGCCGCTTCTTCAAACCAGCGTGCAGCAGCATTGAAATCCCGTTCTTCATCAGGCGCACTGGCGTTCAGCGCTGCGAGATTATGCATACCCATGCGGTTGCCTGCTTCAGCAGAGCGCAAATACCATAATTTGGCTTGCTCTAAATTTCTTTCAACGCCCATGCCGTGTTCATATGCCGTGCCCAGACGATATTGCGCTGCCGCATAGCCATTGGCCGCTGCGCGCTCGAACCATTTGAAAGCAGCTTGAGAATCTTTGGCAACGGCTTTGCCTTCAGAATAGATCATCGCCACTTCATATTGAGCGCGGGGGTCGCCATTTGCTGCGGCCTCACGCAATGCAACTGGCCCGACTTCTTCATTTGGCATGGAAACGGAAATAGGGGACTTCGGAATGCTTGCTGTAATTGTTGAGCTATCAACGATTTGCGGTGTTGGCGCTGTTAGAGCGATATCTTGATCACTCAAACTTGCCATATCGGTAAGCGCAGCCATTTCGTTGGGCATGGTTTGCTGCCCATTCAATGCTGTTTCCACCTCAGTCAGACTGATTTGTCGCGGTGCTTCACTTACGTCCGCAGATTCTAAACCGGTAGGGATTTCTTGGGTAGAGTCTGTTGTGCCCTTGTCCAAAACCAAGTTTGCGGTCATCGCAATAATGACAACAACTGAAGCCGCCAGCAAAATCGGTTGGCGGTTGCGCGTTAGAAAGCTTTCTTGACCTTGTGCGTCTAAAAGCTCCTGCGTGTCTTGGTCATCATCATCATCCGATTCAAATGTGCTTCGCGGCTTTGGCGCTTTAGCAAGTGATTGAGGTCGCGCAGGTTCAGGCCCTACTGAAAGCGTTTTAGCGCGCTCGTCGACTTGCTCATTGCTCTGTGAGTGCTCTTTTATTGCCGGAGGCTGCTCAATTTGAGGTTCATGTTTGGAAGTGGTTTCGTTTAAAGCTTCAGCGTCATCGGTGTCCGGTTTGGGTGTTTTAACCGCCTTGATGCGCTCAAGAGCACGCCCCAATAAACCACCATTTGGTTTGGGTTCAGCTTCGTTTGACCGTTCCAATGATGCGCGTCGCGCGGCTGCAATAAAGCTCTCACGAGAACGATCTTGGGTGGGTTCTTCGCGAGCAGTTCTCACTTCCGGCTCAACTCGACCAACTGGCATCGGCGCAGGTGTTTCAGCTTGTGCAGTTGCCAATGAGGATCTTGGCAAGGGTGGCGTGTCTTTCGCCTGACTAAGCGGTACAAATTTTGGTTTTGCCGACGCGACCAACTCGTCAGAAACCGCTGGTTCGGTAACTTTTTGAGGTGTTGGAATTGGCTTTGGCGCCGTTTTGATTTCAGGTTCCGCAACAACTCTGGCTGGCGCAATGTGGTTTTGTAGCGCTGGGGGTTGTGCAGATATCGATTTGGTCGAAAGCGTTTCAAGCCGTTTTAGGCTGCTTGTCAACTTGTTTTCAATGGCGCGTAAACCATCAAATCTATCAGCGCTGTCGTTCGGCAACTGCCCATGTAAACGCTCTATCGCGTCTGAAATGCGCTGTTCCATGGCTTGAAGGGCAACCGGCGTTACATCATCACCCGCACTCACTTGTGATCCCGTGCGATGAATTTGGCTGAGTGTTTCACTCAATCGTGCTTCCATCGCCTTTAGGGCCGAAACAGTTTTGTCTGAACCATCGCTTCCTGAATTTGAAGATTGAATATCAGCAATACCTGAAATGGCTTGGGTTATTCTGTCTTCCATTTCCTCAAGCCGAGCAGACAAATCAGAATGGTCCGGAGCGATATTGGGAAGTCCACCTTGTGTGGCAAAGTCATCTAGCCGACTTTCAAGGGCGGTAAAGCGCGGCTCAAGTGCGTTAACCAGCTGGCCGCGCAACCCTTGCATTTCACGTTTAACATCACCGGTTAAGCTGCCGTTTTGCCCTTGATCCATGGCTGAAAGACGCTGCGAGACACTTTCGATTTGTGCCAAAATAGCTTGATTTTGAGCGTAACTTTGGTCCTGATCATGGTGTTTTTGCATGCCATCAACTGCACGCGCGATGCTGCCAATCCCTTTGGCGATTGTTTCAATGCTGGAGTTGGGACGATCAATGCTTTGCTCTAAAGTATCAAACTTTTCATAAATCGCGCGGATGCTTTTTTCAATTCGCTCTTGTCCGGCTTGGCTGTCTTGGTTCGTGTCTGATGTTTTGAGCTGTTCGATATGGCCAATTTGCCGAACCTGTAGTTCTGCAAGGCGCTCAAGTGCATATTGTAGATTGTCTAGTTGATCGCTTAGCGCATCGGCTTGTGGGGTCTGATGCTCACCAATATTGGCGCTCAGCTGACTAATTTGGTTTTCAATGCGCGAAAAGCTGTCGCCAGCCGGCATCTGGCCAGCCAGATCGCGAACGCTGCGGTGCAGGCCCTCAATTTGCCCTGTCAATTCAGCGATATTCTGCGTTTGACGGTCCTGATTTTGGGGTGGACGGTCAGGCCGTGCAGCTTCGCGTCTAAATGGCTGAGAAGTAGACCGCAAATGGCGCGCATCAGCAAGTTCACTGGCGTCGATCTGTTGGGTCGAAGCGCGAATTTGTGCGATTGCGTCGTCTAGCTTGTTGCTGTTGCTGTTCCTGACAGCGTTCTGGTTTTTCTTTTTCTTCTTCTTTTTGGGCTTTTCTTGTTTTCCACCCAACCGATTAACAGCAGTCTGAACATTGAATAATGCTTCTTGCCGACGCAATTCCATTTGTTCGGTCCCGCTCATTGAGCGGGCGACATCAATGTTTTGCGTCGTCTCATAAGGGCTGTCGCCTTCAAATTCTGTGATCTGGTCTTGAACTTGGCCCAGCAAATCCTCAAGCTCGTTCTTTAGCGCGTCCCAAGGTTGGGGGGCGTTGTTGTAACGGCTTGCTTGTTGCCCTAAGGCATTTTGAGGACGGCGTCTTGGCATTTTCTATCCACTTATCGGCGACAAATTCTGCGCCTTGATATCTAGTTCTCGAACGCACCTACCATTCAGCGAACATGGTAAAGAAGCTGTTAATTCCTTGTGCAAATTGAAGATAATCGCCCCAGTTTCGTCACATAACTGTCAAAACGGTGCAAAATATGCCAAAGACCGATCAGGTTTTTGATCATCGAATTGAACAATCCAACGTCATAGAGGAACGAGATGTCAGCGAATGTCGGCGGTGGACACGTATATACAATCGGTGATTTGGCCGATTTTTTTGGCATTACGCATCGTGCTTTGCGGTTTTATGAGGACAAAGGAATGCTCAAGCCCCGGCGCGTGGGGCAAAAACGTCTTTATTCGAGCAAGGACAGAACCAAGCTCCGTCTCATTCTAAACGGCAAACAAATCGGCATGACCATCCGCGAAATTCAGGCGTTCTTGGAAAGCTATGAATTGCGCGACGGCAACGAAAGGCAGATGCGAAAAGCGCTCGCCAAAATCAGATCGCAACGCCTGTTGCTCAAGCAGCGACGTGAGAGCATAGATATTAGTCTACAAGAATTAGAACGCGTTGAAAAAATTATCGCCGGTATGGTTGAAGCTGAGGCCACGCTGGACGAGTAGCATGTCACGAGCCTGAAACAGGGTGGCGTGACTTGTTCTCCCGCAATTGTTGCGCTACACCAGATTTAGAATGACCGTATAGGAAGCTAAATGCCTGTAAATCGCATCATTATCGCTGACGATCACCCGTTATTTCGAGCGGCCTTGCGCCAAACAATTGAAGCCGAAAACGGCGCTGATTGTACAATTGAAGAGGCAGGCGATTTAGAAACACTGACCAATTTGCTTGGGCAAAACCGCGAATGCGACTTGGTGCTGTTGGACCTTGCGATGCCCGGTGTGCGCGGCTTTTCAGGTCTTTTGCTTGTGCGCGCGCAATTCCCAGAAGTGCCGGTGATGGTTTGTTCCGCAAGTGACGACAGCGCAACAGTTCGCCGTTCGATCGATCTTGGTGCATCCGGATTTCTACCAAAATCTGTCGGACCAGACACAATCCATTCCTCCATCAAAACAGTTTTGGATGGCGGCATTTGGGTGCCAGATGGTTTTACTTTTGAAGAAGAAGATGGCGAAATCGCAGACTACACTAAGCGACTGGCCACGCTTACACCGCAACAATTGCGCGTGTTGATGATGTTGTCAGATGGTTTGATGAACAAGCAAATCGCATATGAATTGACCGTATCAGAGGCCACGGTAAAGGCCCATGTGTCCGCGATTTTGCAAAAGCTAAATGTTGATAGTCGCACACAGGCTGTAATTGCTGCATCCAAATTGGAACAAGGTCAAATCGACGCCGTGCCTAAAGGCTAGCCGTTGACAGAACACCAATCTCTAAAAGCTTTTTGGCCTTGCCCGCTAAAAGTGACAATGCGCGAGCTCGGCTCACGCTTTGCCCATTTGCGTTGATAGATTTGGTCCAATATCGCTTTGCCCAATGTGCCAGCCAGATGGGTGCGTCGTTCGCTCCAATCCAAACATTGTCGGCAAAGGGGACGTCGCTTGTTGCCAATGACGTTGAGGTCAATGCCAAATTGGGTAAAAAATGCACGCCCGTTTTCGGTTAAATCCAGATCGTCATCTTTTTCAAGCAAATAACCATTTGCAACTAAACCATCATAAAGCTGGATACCCTTATCGCCTGCCAAATGGTCATAGCAGACCCGTGCATTCCTCATTTGTGGGTCGCGAGGGCCGGTCCGCGTGCGCAAATGGCCGCGGCTTGCTGCCAAATGCATCAGGCTTTCCAGCACTTTAGCCACATCATCATCGGGCAACGAGTAATAGCGGTGCCGTCCTTGTTTGCGCTGGCGCACCAATCCACCATCAAACAGTTTGGCAAGGTGTCCACTGGTGGTTTGCAGCGTTACGCCTGCTTCCTGCGCCAATTCGGTCGCGGTCAACGCCTTGCCACTCATCAATGCGCAAAGAATGTTGGCACGTGCTGGATCGCCAATAAGTTGGCCAATGCGAGATATATCTGGTCCGTCTTTCATAGTTCGATCATAGCCGAAGCATCAGGGTAGTTCAATATGGAATAAGCGGGGAGAATTTGAAAGGTACCAAAATGATTACATGTTTTATTCAATATCAAATTGATCCAACAAAGCACGCCCAATTTGTCCAATATGCCCAAAATTGGGGGAAAGCTATTCCCGAGTGCGGTGCAGATCTGATCGGCTATTTTGCACCCCATGAAGGTTCTTCTACGTTGGCTTATGGTGTGTATTCGATCAAAGATCTCGCAGCCTACGAACAATATCGAGCGCGGTTGGCAAAGCATCCAATCGGCAAAGAGAATTATCAATTTGCGCAGAAGGAGAAGTTCATTTTGCGCGAAGAGCGAACATTCCTCAAATGTGCATCTCTGCCGCATAAGCAGCTCACAACATGATCGCCGTGATCTTTGAGGTGGTGCCGAAAGAAGAACATAAAGCCACTTATCTCAACATTGCTGCCGCGTTGAAAGCTGAACTTGAAACCCTGCCGGGATTTATCAGCGTGGAGCGCTTCCAAAGCCTGACGGACGAGAACAAAATGCTCTCTTTGTCATTCTTTGAAGATGAGGAGGCGGTGCGCCATTGGCGAAACCTGCAAAGTCACAGACTGGCACAATCAAAAGGCCGATCGAAGGTCTTTGAGGGCTATCGCTTGCGGGTGGCGAATGTTTTGCGGGACTATGGAAAGACTGAACGCTTGCAGGCTCCCAGGGACAGTGTAGCGTTTCATTCGCCCTAAGTCAGGCGTCCAATAAGGGCGCGAAGAGCCGCTGGCTTAACGGGTTTTGGCAAAACAGAAATATCCCGTTCGGCGGCCAACTCGCGCACTTGTGGTGTTCTGTCAGCGGTGATCAGAACTGCGGGCAGGTGCCCACCAATTGTTTGCCGTAGCCACTGAATTGCGTCCAGACCAGAGGTTTGATCTAGATGGTAATCCATCAAAACAATGTCAGGTATCCAGCCTTCCAACATCGAAGATTGGGAAATCGCCTTAAGGGACTTAGCCGTGCGAACATTGCACCCCCATCCGGATAAAAGCGCATTCATTGCGTCTAATATGTCTATTTCATTGTCTACACAAAGAATTTGCAGGGCTGAAAACTGCTCGCTGTTGAGCGTTCGTGCGAAATGTTCTGGTTCTTTATAGGGTTCAGCGGCCTTAGTAGTTTCACGGGCATAAATCGAAAACCGAGACCCCTTGCCAACAGTGCTTTCCACTTCCAATTGCAAGTTAAGCGCCGAACAAATTCGTTGCACGATCGAAAGGCCCAAGCCAAGGCCAGATGCAATACGTGCGCCGGGTTCAAGGCGGGAAAACTCGTTGAAGATCAGAGATTGTTGCCCCTTATCAATACCTATTCCACTATCGATAATGTCCAGACGGATACGATTTCCGCGTTTGCGACATCCAACCAAAACAGAACCGCCTTCGGGCGTATATTTGATCGCGTTGGAAACAAGGTTCTGCACAACACGAGCGACAAGTCGCCTGTCAGTATGTACAGCGCTATCTGCGCCGACAAGGCGCAGCTTGATGTTTTTTTCCGCCGCTGCCGGTTCAAACTCAACCCGAACCTTGCGTAACAATTCTTGAATGGAAAACGTCGAATTGGAAGGTTTAAGCGCCCCACTATCAATGCGGGAAATGTCGAGCAGTGCGGACATGATGTCTTCAACGGCCCCTAAAGAAGCGTCAATATTTTGCGCCAATCGTGCCAGGTCGCTGCCATGGGCGCGCTCGATCATTGTGGATGTATAAAGCCTTGCCGCATTCAAGGGCTGTAATAAATCATGGCTCGCAGCGGCGAGAAACCGCGTTTTTCCCAAATTTGCAGCATCAGCTTTTGCGCGTGCCCGTTCGAGTTCAGAGTTTAAGGCGGTAAGCTCTTGTGTTCTGTCCTTTACGCGCGCTTCAAGCGATTGGTTGACCTTTGCCAACTCCCGTTCCGCATCAATGCGGCTTGATATGTCTGAATAGCTGATCACCATGCCCCCTTCGGGCAGGTGGTCAGTGCGCACTTCAAAATATTGTCCCTTGTGACCGGGGCGTTCTGTCAGACTAACGTTTTTATTGTCGATTTGGGCAAGGCGAGCACCGACAAGTGCTTCGTGGTCGCCATCGCCAAAATCACCACGAACAACGAGAAAACGGATAATATCGTCAAGCGTAGATGCTGGTCGGACCAAATCGTCGGGCAATTCCAAAAGCTGTTGAAAAAGATTGTTGGACAAAACAAGCCGATGATCGCGATCAAACATCGCAATGCCTTGCCCCAAATGGTCAACCACGGTGTGCAGGGCGGGGTCATTGTCTTGTCGGCTCAATCTATCACTCCAGTTCAACACACACCTTATCAAATTAATGCGCTGACCTAAGCGCTAACATTTTCTCTTGGGACAGCGCAATTACTAGCGAAAATTCAAGGCGGAATTCCATACGACAGCAACGGATTGCCTCAATCTCGAATCAATTTGACGTAAGAAACTGCTATTTTCAAAGATCAATTTCAGCGCCTGTCTGATTATGGAGGTTGAGATGCAGCTGCTAGCGTAGGTTTAAAAAGCCTTGAAAAACACCTCTTTAGGTTGAATTTATGCCAAAATACAATTTTTAGTTGCATTTATGAATAGGAAAAGATACCTAAATAGGCATAGATACCTGTACGTAAAAGTATGTAATTTACGTGAATATCCGCAGGTTGTCGGACCAATTATCGAAACTGCACTGAGTGATCATACTCACAGGGTGCATCCGCATCGTATTTAAGCGGAGAATTTGTATTTTGAGCGATATTAGGGGCTAAACTATGTTCTGCGACGACCAAAAAATAGAACTAACAAATACAATTTATAATTGTTTTCTTGGGGGCAAATATGACCGCTGAGATTTATTATCATAACTCACTAAACAAAGACCGTCTTATCCATATTGTGGATGCAGACCACGGGACCTGCGAGGCATTGGGCGTGTTGTTCCGGCTAGAAGGTTTTCAAACCCATATATCCAATTCAGTCACCCAATTGTTGGCGCAAATAGACAGACGCCTACCCGATGTCATCATTATCAATATGAAGGTCGATAGCGAGGACACATTGCCCACAGTCGTACGCATAAAGTCGATGCGCACGGGCGCACCCATTTTTATGTTGTCTGACAGTGATAATGTGGGCGGTGCGGTTGAGGCGATGAAATTGGGAGCGTCGGACGTCATCATTAAGCCCATCGACACAGAACGGTTGGTGCGCGCCGTCCGTGATGCGCTGCGACGGGACGTCCATATTGGTGCGGTTCAAACCGGATTTCATCGACCGGTTGAAGTGCGCGGCTTTAATCAACTGACCCCACGCGAACGCGAAGTGCTTCAGCTCATAACCAATGGTCAGTCGAACAAAGAGGCCGGGCGTGAATTGGGCATTAGTCCACGCACGGTAGAGGTTCATCGCTCGCGGGTGATGGAAAAACTGGGCGCGCGCAATACAGCAGATCTTGTTCGCATTGTCCTCACAAGCTAAAAAACTCCCCCTTCAGGGTGTGGCTAAAACGAACATGCAGGGTGGTCCATGGCCACCCTTTTTTCTTGAAATTTTGGGCGTATTTGCGCAAACTGGAGTTGCTGTTGGGACGACTTGGCAGTTTTTATTTGAACCGGGACGACCCGACAAAAAGGGATTGCCCGATGAGCAACTCAGCAATACATGATTTAAGCAGCTTGATTAAGGGGATGAGCCCACAGCTTTCACCTCGACGCTATGCATTTGCAACAATCGCTCAAGACAAATTTGCAGGCATTGATTTGACGCCCATCATGAGCTTTGTCGAAGATGAGGGCATAACGCTTATCTTGCTCGAAAAAGACGCAATTGCTGCGAATATTGAGCATGAGTTTGTCTGTCAAAAAATCACACTATATGTGCATTCGGCGCTTGAGGCAGTTGGTTTTATGGCGGCTATTTCAGATAGGCTGACGCAAGTTGGTGTACCATGCAACGTGGTCGCAGGTTATCATCATGATCATCTTTTTATTCCGGTGGAAAAAGTGGATGTGGCCATGAATTGCTTGGCTGAATTATCAAAAACTGGCGCGTGATAACAGCGGCAAAAACCTAGCCGCCGTTGGTAGGTAACACCAAATCACCAGAATTCAGCGCTTGGGCCGTAAGCTGTGAAGTATCCATATTCATCGGCAGATCCAAAATCTGCCAAACGCTGAGCAAGGCATCCCGCAATTCAAACAACATTTCGTCCGTATGCAACGGCGTTGGGGTAATCCGCAAACGTTCTGTGTCTTTTGGAACAGTAGGATAATTGATCGGTTGAATATAAATATTGTGCTTATCCAAAAGCATATCACTGGCCGCTTTACAACGTCGCGCGTCACCCACAATCACCGGCACAATATGCGTATTGGTCGGCATGACAGGCAAACCCGCTGCCGTCAAAATTTCTTTAGCGCGTTGTGCCTGCCGTTGTTGACCTTCGCGCTCAACACTTGAAGTTTTCAAATGTTCAATCGAAGCACGCGCCGCTGCACAAAGGGCAGGGGGCAATGCCGTGGTGAAAATAAACTCTGATGCATAAGACCGCACTGCATCAACGATAGGTTGGTTGGCTGTAATATAGCCGCCCATAACACCAAACGCCTTGGCCATGGTGCCTTCAATAATATCAATCCGATGCATCAACCCGTCGCGTTCGCATATCCCTGCACCGCGTTCCCCGTACATGCCAACAGCATGAACTTCATCAATGTAAGTGAGGGCGTTAAATTCTTCAGCCAAATCGGCAATTTGCTCAATGGGCGCCACATCACCATCCATTGAATAAACGGATTCAAACACAATCATTTTGGGCCGTTCTTTACCTGCGGCTTCAAGCAATTCGCGCAGGTGGGCCATGTCATTATGTCGGAAAATTTTCTTTTCCATGCCGGACTGTTTCACACCAGCGATCATCGATGCGTGATTGAGCTGATCAGATAGGACAAGACAGTCCGGAATAAGACGTGCAATGGTTGAGATCGAGGCTTCGTTAGAAACGAAACCTGAAGTGAAAACCAACGCGGCTTCCTTACGGTGCAAATCTGCAAGGGAGCGTTCGAGTTCCACCAACGGGCGATTGGTTCCAGCAATATTGCGCGTACCGCCAGCCCCAGTGCCAAGCTTTCCAGCCGTTTCCTGCATGGCCGTAATGACTTTTTGATTCTGCCCCATGCACAAATAATCGTTGGAGCACCAGATCGTGATTTCGCGTGCATTGTCGGCATGGTCGCGGAAAATGGCTTTGGGAAAATGCCCAGCAATGCGTTCTAAGTCTGCAAATACCCGGTAGCGTTTCTCACGACGCAAAGTATCAATGGCGTCCTCAAATAGTCCGCGATAATCCATCTATTGATACCCCTATCTCAAATGGCTGGGAGCACTAAGCTGCTCTCCTTACTAGCCAATCTATATCGATCTGCCGATCCGGCAACATGACGCAGGTCAATTATTCACATTTTAGCGCAGTCCTCAATATATATAGCAAAAAATACATATATTAAGTAGCTTGCTGGCTTCTATTTAAAGCCATTGGAAAGCTGCGCAACCGCTTTTCCAGTTTTTGTGATCACAATTGCTAGAGCAAACGCAATTTCTCGACTTTGCCGAAGGTTAACGCTCGTCACCTGCCTACAATTCTTGCTCTGCCATCAACTGGTCGCCAAGGCGCAAAACCTCATCAACCAACCCATCTTCCTGGCCCGTTTCGCTACGCGCACCAACAAAACAAGGCCGGATCGCCAATTTGCCATCAACTTTGGTGGTGCTTGGAATAAACGCATTCCCCCGCACAAGCCGCCGGTGAATGCGTTGGTTGAAAACATTCAGGTCTTCGACCCCCTCGGCAATGTAACGGAAACAACAAATTGAAAGGCTTGGTTCTAACACCAACTCCAACCGATCGTCTGCCTGCACGCGCTCTGCAACGCGTTGCGCCATATCATTGTGTCTGCGGATGCGTTGGCGCATGCCATCAACGCCAATTTCTTTGAGCATTGCCCAAACGGCAACACCACGGGGCGGGGCACTCAGCTCAACCCCAAAATCGAAATAGGGCACGCCAAAGTCATCCATCGAATGGGTTGGACCATTGGCACCATCTTGATAATCAACAGAGCCTTCCAAATAGTCAGCTGGCTCTTGCGTGAACGCGCGATGCAATATCTCGCGGTCCCGCACAAAAGTCGCCGCAATCCCAACACACGCTCCAAGCCATTTGTGAGGATCGACAATCGCACTATCCGCTAGCTCAATTCCTTCATATAAAGGGGCAATGCGGTCATCCAATATGCCTGGCAAGCCGTAAGCGCCGTCCACATGAAACCAAATTTTGTTGGCGCGGGCAATCTCGCCAATTTCTTTGATCGGGTCGATGGCACCGGTGTTTGTGCTGCCTGCATTGGCAACAACGGCGATGGGCAGAAACCCATTTTGCAAATCTTCGCCGATGGCCACTTCTAACGCAGACGGCAACATGCGCTTTTGTTCGTCGCATTCAATCAAGCGAACGGATCTGCGCCCCAGTCCAAGCACGCCAGCAGATCTTTGTATCGTATGGTGACATTCAGCACTGGCGTAAAGCCGTGTTTTGCGATCAACACCATGTGCGGCGACATCGTGCCCTACTTGCTCAAACGCCCATTGGCGCGCACCGCCTAAAGCAACCAAGTTGGCAACTGAGCCGCCGGATGAATATAGCCCCTTCATGTGAGAAATCCCACATAACTGAGCCAGCCAGTTCAGCGAAAGTTCTTCCAGAAAGTTGAACGCGTTCAGTGTATAGCGCTGTGGGGATGCAATTGACGCGGCGGCCGATGCGATAGCCGATGCCGTTGTGCCACCCGTTGTAATAAAGGACGTAAAGCCAGGTCGAGCAATGGCTGATCCGTTGGCGATGACTTCGTTTACCAACCGCTGCGCTATATTGTCGATCCCGGTTCCTTTTTCGGGGAGAGGTTCGTTCAAGCTTTGCTGCCAGTTACGGTCCGGATCTAGGGCGTCGCCGTTCTCAAACTTTACGAACGCATCCAAACCAGCGCCCATTTTGGCAAGGTAGGTTTGAAACTGGCCGGTTTCAGCTAGATCTTTGGACATTATCACTGCCATTCTTTGTGAGAATTGGATTCGATTGGTTTGTAAGTTGATCTGTTTGTAGGCACAATTTCAACCCGAAAGTCTAACAGTTTGACCTTGGCATCTATGCGTTAATGTTGAGCACACGCTTACGATCAAAAACATCAAAATACATAAAGTTTTAACTATCTTGAACAAAATGAGGCGCTCGCAATCGGCATTTTCGTGATTGTTAAGCTGGTCAAGCTATTTTGGTGGCTTGGGGCAGAAGAAAAAGGCGACGAGATGAAAAAGGGCAAAGAACCAGTTTTGGGTCGTGCAGGATTTGACGCTCTAGTGATCACGACGATTGTTGCCGCGGTTTGGGCTTTTTTGGCGCAATGGGAAGTTTTGGGCCCGCTTTCCAAAATGTTTGGGCAAATGGAAGTATACCACTTAGCTGAGTTTGCCCGGGGAATAATTATAGCCGGTTTTGGCAGTTTGATTTTTGCTTGGCGCCGCCTCGCGGACCTTCGGCATGAAGTTCAAATGCGTGGCAATGCTGAAAACGAAATTGTTTGGCTTGGCCAGCACGATCCATTAACGACACTCCCCAATCGACAGTTTTTGGTTGAGTTGTCTAAGCGGTCAGAATTTTCAAATTTCGAATACTCAGATCAACAACACGCTGTTCTCATGCTCGATTTGGACGGGTTTAAGACTGTAAATGATTTACTGGGCCATGCAGGTGGTGATGCGTTACTTGTCCAAATAGCAGACCGTCTAAAATGGTCGTTCGATGATCACCCTGTCGTGCGACTGGGCGGGGACGAGTTTGTGATTGTGTTGGAAGGCGCCAACCGCGCCGAAGCTGAACTTGCAGCTCAAAAAATCCTAGATGTGATTGCAAAGCCATTCCAACTCGTCAGCAATCAGATGGAAGTTGGAGTATCTGTTGGTATTGCAATGATGCCTGATAATGCCCAGTCAATTGAAGCTGCATTGACCAACGCTGATGCTGCTTTATACGAAGCAAAACAGCAGTCTAAAGGTAGTTTCAAGTTATTCAGTGAGAGCATGGGTCTTGCAATGACCGAGCGCTCGCTTATAGAACAAAAACTACGCAGAGCGCTTCGTGATGATGAATTGTCGGTGCATTACCAGCCCTATATCGACATGAAGACAAAGCAAATCGTCGGCTTTGAGGCGCTTGCACGTTGGCAGCAAGAGGACGGCTCCTTCATACCGCCGAGCAAGTTTATCGAAATTGCTGAAAAATCTGGGCAAATTTTGGAACTCTCCGAGACTTTGTTGACCAAAGCTTGCATCGATGCTCGCAATTGGCCTAGCGATAAAACGCTTTCATTCAACGTGTCCGCATCCCAGTTGCGAGATCGGTTGATGGGCGAGCGCATCCTCAAACAGATAGGCGACTGCGGGCTGCCGCCACATCGCCTTGAACTCGAGGTGACAGAAAGCTGTTTCGTTCAAGACCATGATACCGCAATGGAGAATTTGATTGATTTGCAAAAAGCAGGCGTGCAAATAGCTTTAGATGATTTTGGAACCGGCTATTCAAGCTTTTCGCGTTTGACAAAGATCGATTTCGACAAGATCAAGATCGATCAACTTTTTGTTCAAGAGTCTAACGATTGTCCAAGAATGTGCAAAATTGTTCGTGGCTTATTTGCACTCAGCAAGAGTCTTGAAACCACAATTGTTGCCGAGGGAATTGAAACCGCAGCACAACTGAAAACAATGCAAAAGCTTGGTTGCAATATCGGCCAAGGCTACCTATTCGGTCGCCCAATGCCAGCCGCTCAAGTACTGGAGTTGCTCGCAGTAGGCAATCCGGTAATCAGCGACATGGCAATGTAGTTTTTTGGTTTGCGAGGCTAGCCGTTCAACATCCAATATGAACCGTTCAACAGGCTAGCAAAACTGATCCATGCCATATAGGGGATCGCCAAATATGCGCTTATCCGGTCCCGCTTCCACAAAAGCAAAATAGACGCTAGGGTCACGATGTCCAGTGACAGGATGTAGATAAGTGCCACACCCAAATTGTTTGCACCAAAAAACACCGGTGTCCAAATGGTGTTCAAAGCAAATTGCAATGTCCACAATGCAATGAGCAAGGGTTTCAAACTATCATCTGCCATAAAGACCAGACGATATCCAACGGTAGCAACAAAAACATAGAGCACGCTCCAAACCGGTCCAAAAACCCAATTTGGTGGTGCGAATGAGGGAGCGGTTAGCTGCGCATAATAGCTTTTGATGTCCCAAAGACCGGCGCTGCTGGCGGCAACAATCGTTACAACATAGAATGTGATCCATGTCGCAATTTTTATCACTCTGCTAGAATTTGTTACGTCCATCGTTTAACTCCACTGTTCCTTCATTAAGGTGTTTACGAACCTTGGTGGCTCTTGGATCAATTGTCATATCAATTGACGGTAAACCAGGTAGCATCAACATAAAATGCAAACCAATAATTGAGTTGGTCATGATTTTTTGTGAATGACCTATTCAAAATGATCATCGATATTTCATTTAAATATATCTGATGGGGCGTGACAGCGCTATTTTGCGGCGCTACGCTGCTCATCTTCTTGGTTTTCTTTCAACAGTTCCGCAAGCTATTCCCAAATGGCTCAATTGTTGAGAAAGGTTCTTCTATGTTGGATATTGCTTCAAAGTTCAAAATGACAGGCGCCTATATTGATGGGCAATGGGTCAAGGCGTCCTCAGGCAAAAGCTTCGCCGTTCTCAACCCGGCCAATTCTGAGCATTTGGCAGATGTTGCAGATTGCACAAAAGCTGACGCGCTCAATGCTGTCGCCGCCGCAAAAACAGCATTTAAAATGTGGTCGGGTAAAACGGCCAAGCAACGCTGCGATATTTTGCGAAAATGGAACGATTTGATTTTGGCCAATGTCGATCAACTCGGTGCGCTTTTGTCCAAAGAGCAAGGCAAACCCCTTGCAGAGGCTAAGGGCGAAATCACATATGGGGCAAGCTATATTGAATGGTTCGCTGAAGAGGCACGCCGGGCCTATGGCGATGTCATTCCAGCTTCGCGGCCAAATACGCAAATTGTTGTTATGAAGCAACCGGTGGGCGTCGTCGCTGCAATAACACCTTGGAATTTCCCCAATGCAATGATTGCGCGAAAAGTCGCCCCGGCCCTTGCTGCTGGGTGTACGATTGTGATCAAGCCGGCACCTGAAACGCCCTTGTCAGCTCTGGCACTTGCTGTTTTGGCCGAAGAGGCGGGTATTCCCAAAGGGGTTATCAATATACTGCCGACTACTCAAACTTCTGACGTTGGTGACGTGCTCACCACTCATCCTGATATTGCTAAAGTGTCGTTCACTGGCTCCACCAATGTGGGCCGCCATATTATGCGTAATGGTGCAGACACCGTTAAAAGGCTTTCACTTGAGCTTGGCGGCAACGCGCCTTTTATTGTGTTTGATGACGCAGATTTGGACGCCGCTGTTGAAGGTGCGCTCAATTCCAAATTCCGCAACTCAGGACAAACCTGTGTGTGCGCCAATCGGCTTTATATTCAAGCCGGGATTTATGATCAGTTCGCAGCAGCGTTCGCTAAAAAAGTCGAAACCCTAAAAGTGGGCGATGCTTTTGACGAGGGTGTAACTCAAGGACCGCTCATCAACCAAAATGCAATGACCAAAGTCGAAGAACTGGTCGGTGATGCGTTGGAAAAAGGCGCTTCGGCCATTGTTGGTGCGCAGCGTCACGAGTTGGGTGGGCTTTATTATGCACCGACGGTGTTGCGTGATGTGCCGCTGAATGCGCGGGTTTTGAAAGAAGAAATTTTTGGCCCCGTCGCCCCGCTGATCAAGTTTGAAATGGAAGAAGACGTGATTGCGCTAGCGAATGACAGTGAGTTTGGTCTCGCTGGCTATTTCTTCGCGCGCGACATTGGTCGTGTTTGGCGCGTTGCAGCGGCTTTAGAATGCGGCATTGTTGGCGTCAATGAAGGGGTAACCTCTGCCGTGGAAGCTCCATTCGGCGGCGTAAAGCAATCTGGCTTAGGCCGAGAAGGTTCCCATTATGGCCTAGATGACTATCTCGACATTAAATACGTGTTGATGGGTGGGCTGGGTCACTAGCCTTTGATGGTGAAATAGGCCCTAGAACATTCCAATTTTTTTGAACCACCAAAATTGGAAACCGCCTATAACGACCATCAAAAAGCAAACAACGGAGAATGCCCAAGGACTATCAACACCGGGCATTCCACCCACATTGATGCCCAACAGGCCGGTCAACAGACCCAGCGGCAAAAATAGGGCTGCAACAATGGACAGCACAAACATTTGTTTGTTCATTGTCTCTGCCCGCTTGTCCATCAGTTGGTCATGAACGATTTGTGCCCGGTCTCGGATCGCGTCCAAATCTTCTCCCAATCTATTCACGCGCTCGCCCGCCTCGCGCAATCTGCCGCGATCACGTTCTTTTAGCCATGCCAAGTCTTCAATCAGCAATGTTGTCAGTGCATCGCGTTGTGGCAGCATGTAGCGGCGTAAAAGTATCGACATGCGTCTAATTTCTGCAAGCTGGCCACGCGATGCCCCGGCCTCAGCGTCAATTACCACTTCCTCAAGGTCATCGACCTGGCTGTTAATATCGGCAACCAGCGGTTCAACTTCGTCCACAAGCCGCAACGCAAGCTTTGCAACCAAATCTCCGGGGGAGCGGGGGGCTTGGTCGCGCGAAATAGTGGCCACCAAATCGTTTAGTGCTCTAAGTGGCTTTTGGCCGACACTGATAACTTCGTCGCTGGTAATCCAAAGGCGGATCGACACCATATCTTCTGGCCTAGCCCCATGCTCTATATTGATGCCGCGCAGCATCAAAAGCGCGCCATTGCTGTGCACGGTACAACGCGGTCGCGTTTCAAGGGCCGTAAGCGCATCTACAACCACACTGTCTTTTACAATCGATAGCAGGTCGGCACGTGTTTCAGCACTGTCCCGCAAAAAATGAACCCAGTGAAATGATCCCTTTTTAGGCGGATCCAGCTGATGTGGTGAGGAAGCCGTTTGATCATGGTGGGCGTGGCCATGGCCATCTAAGGTTAGCGAAAACCTTTGCAAGCCGATCTGATCGTTGTTTTCGGACGTATCAATATGTGTCATGAAGCAATAATGTCCTAAAACTGATAGTCTTGTGACCCAATTATGCACTAAACTGGTTCGTGATGAAATTGAATATTATGCCGAAACATCAAGAAATGAGTAACGTAAAATCATGAGTGATTTTAGCCCTTTGACTGCCCAGGTTTTGCTGATGCTAAACAACTTCTTGCAAATCTTTGGCCTGTCCTTGACTCAAACCCACCTATTTTGGGGCGCAGTACAAATATCTGTGGCCTTAAGTTGTTTTATTCTGGCCAAATATTTAGCGTCAAAAGTCGAACCAAAGCTGGAAGAACGCGTGCGTGCCATGTCGCTCGACGGCAGTCGGTTGCGTATGATGGCGGTTGTGCTGCGGCGCACGCGGTGGGTGATATTTGTGCTTTTGCTTTGGCTCGGCATATCTATATTGCGCGTCAGCACTTGGGATAGTCGCTCATTTTTGCTTACCGTGATTGCTAGTCTGGCGACGTCATGGGTGGTCATTTCATTTGCCTCCAGAATGATCAAAAACCAAACATTGTCGCGCATTGTTGCGGTTGTGGGTTGGGTTATTGTTGCCTTTTATACACTCGGCATTATGCAGCAAACCGTTGTTGTGTTTGACGAACTCGCCATCGAAATGAGCGGCTTTCGCATCTCGTTGCTAATGATTGTGCAGGGCGTTGTCTTATTGTCCTTCCTATTTTGGGCTGCGCTGGCAATTAGCCGCATGTTGGAACGCCAATTCCAAACGTTTGAGGACATCTCCCCGACAATGCGGGTATTGGTGGGCAAAATTTCGCGGTTTGTCCTGCTCACAATGGCTGGCATTATTGGTCTTTCCATCATCGGTATTGACTTTTCAGCGCTCACGCTTGTTTCAGGTGCGATTGGCCTGGGCATCGGTTTTGGTTTGCAAAAGGTGGTCTCAAACCTGATTTCGGGCGTGATTTTGCTTTTGGACAAGTCCATCAAACCCGGGGATGTCATTTCCGTCGGGGATACGTTTGGCTGGATCACTTCGCTTAATGCACGCTATGTCTCTGTTACTGCGCGCGATGGGCGAGAATATCTGATCCCGAACGAAGACTTAATCACCCAACAGGTTGAAAACTGGTCATTCAATGACACCTATATTCGGATCGAAATAAACTTCGGGGTTAGTTATAATTCAGACCCACATTTGGTCAAAGAAATCGCGGTTAAGGCTGCGCTTAAACATGCCAGAACCATTCGCGCTACCGGCGAGTATCAAACGGTTTGCCATATAGTTGGGTTCGGGGACTCTTCGATTGATTTCACGCTGCGCTTTTGGATCGCTGACCCGACCAACGGCACCACCAATATTCGTGGAGATGTTTTCTTGGCGCTTTGGGATACGTTTAAAGAAAATGACATCGAAATTCCGTTCCCCCACCGTCACCTGCTGCTTGATCCGGCTACAAGTGCTGCCCTAAACCCTCAAGCCAATGGTGAAACCAAAACCTCATGACCAAGACAATATTGCTAACAGGGTTTGAACCATTTGGCGGCGAAAATTCCAATCCATCGATGGAAATTGCAAAAGCCCTTGATGGTTTTGAAAACGACCAGGTGAAAATAGTTTGCGCTATTTTGCCCGTTGAGCGCTTCGCTGCAACAGCTCAAGTGATAGACCATATTGGTCGTGTAAAACCTGACATGGTGGTCGCGCTGGGGCTGGCTGCTGGGCGAAATGCGATTACACCGGAAAAGGTAGCGATTAATTTTGATGACTTCCGCATTCCCGACAATGGGGGCAACCAGCCAGTTGGGGAACCCATTCGAAATGACGGCCCCGCTGCCTATTTCTCTACGTTGCCGGTGAACATGATGACCCAGACCATGTTAGAGCAGGGCAGCAAAGCTGCAGTTTCGTTTTCGGCGGGCACTTTTGTTTGCAACCATTTGATGTATGGTTTGCTAGATCATATTGAGCAGCGGAACTTGCCAATAAAAGCGGGATTTGTTCATGTCCCACAAGCCACAGAACTGGCCGGTGACAAGGTTGAAATCCCGACACTCGCATTGTCCCGAATGACAGATTCGATCCGAGCGGGCCTAATAGCTGGGGCGACTGCAACGCAAGACCTAAAAGTCAATGCTGGCAATATCCAGTAATTATTCTTTCAGCGCGTCAATAATCGCGGCCACCAGCTTTTGCGGACGATAGCCAAGGTCTGAAGGGGTTAGCCCCATACGTACAACAACCAGTCGCTTGGACGGCACAATGGCGACGGATTGTCCATCATGCCCCAACATCCAGCGTATGTCCCTTGGGAATTCAAATTCAGCATCTGGGTCAGTTCCGTTAGGAACGTCGCCTCTAGGCCCATGTAACCAAATTTGGCCCTGCCCATATTCTTCGACTCCCCAATCAGCCTTACTTGCATTGGCGCCAGTGGTCATCCAACGCACATAATCAGAGGGAACTATTTGCATGTTGGCCCACCTGCCATTTTGCAAGATTAGTTGCCCAATACGTGCCCAGTCCCGAGCCGTTGCATATAGGTAGGAAGAGCCAATATAGGTGCCTGCTGCGTCGGTTTCTAGCGTCGCACTTTTCATGCCCAAAGGACCAAATAGTTCCTTATGCGGCCAAATTAGTGATTTTGCGTCCACTGCGTTTTGCCAAATGCGAGATAACAACACGGTGGTGCCAGAAGAATATTCAAATAGATGGGCGTCCCAATTGTCTTCAAGCGGCAAGGAGGAAGCAAATTTTGCCATATCTGGCTCAAGATAAAGCATTCGCGTTACGTCTGAAACACTGCCATAGCCCTCGTTCCAGCTCAGGCCAGAACTCATGCTCATCAATTCTTGCAATTGAATGCTTTTGCGATCATCAATTTGCCATTGGCTGAGCAATTGATCGCGATCTGGCGTCCTTTTTTCTGGCGGCAATGTGCCAATAATAAGCCCGGTTACAGTTTTGGCCATCGACCACCCAAGTAGGGGAACATTTGCGTCAAAACCCGTCCCATAGGTTTCGCTGATCAGTCGGCCATCCTTTATGACCACAACTGCACGCATATTCGGACCAACAAGCTCCTCATCGGCAAGCACACCGTCGATTTTGATGTTGTGATCGCCCATCGGCCATTCGCTTTGTTCGAAATAGCCGTCAATTTCGGCACTCGGCAAGGCGATATTCTTCACGTCCTCAATCGACCCGGTGGGCAAACTGGCGCAGCCTAATCCTTCGCGGTACACAGCTTTTCCGGTGGCAAAAAGACCAAGAAATTTGGCGGTTACAACCGCTTGTGGCTCGTCGACGTCGACATTGATATAGCCAAGAATAGGGTGTCCGCCTGCCTGCACATCGACATTTTGCACATCAATGGCGTCGCGACCGGCCACAAACACGTTTGAACACACAATTTTGGCGGAATAGTTGGTGGCGACACGCAACAGTTCGGGTGGCGCGAGGAACAAATACAATGAAATGCCCAACACCAACATCGCCAACAGACCGAATAAGGTCTTGGCTAAAATACTTACCCATTTCATTTGTTCCGCCTCCTCACGAAATGAATATGGACGTATCAAATCATATTTGACGCAAGGTGCAAGCTAATTATCTATTGGTCAATCTAGCGTTGTGTTTTCAGTGGGTGCAGGTCGACTTCAGTGATGGGGGTCACCGTTCATCCCACTTGTCTTGGAGTTGCATACCCCAATAGGCAAATTGGGTAGCCAGTCGGCCAATTGGGCCACCACCCCATTGCGCTTTGAACGGCTCAAAAAGCTTGTACCGATCTGATTTCTCAGCAACGGCTTCGGCGGCAACGATGCCAATCGCTGCTGTGGTGTTTAGACCATGCCCCCCCGTCGCCGTCGCGGTCCAACATCCTGGCTCAATCTCTCGCAATAGCGGCATTTTATGAACGCAATAGCCCATCAAGCCGGACCATGATTTTTCAATTTCTAAGCCAGCTAATTGGGGGTAAATCGCTTCGATATCGCCTTTGAGCAGTTGAGCTAGCGCGTTGGGTTCAGATTTTTGTGTCGTGATGCGACCACCCCAAAGCAATCGGTCACTGTCTTCGATCAACCGATAATAATCGCCTGCGCGCCGATTGTCCGAAATGCAGCCCTTAAAGGTGATGGCATCGGCCAGCTTAGACTTCATCTTCTTGGTGACCACCACGTAAGTCGCAACGGGTAACACTGCGCTTTCCAGCTTGGGCGACAAGTCACTTAGATAGGCACTGCCGCACAGCACAATTTTCGCCGCTTTTACATGTCCATTTGCGGTTTGAACTTCCCAATGTGTTTGATGTTTGTGCAATGCCCGCGCTTCACTGTTCTCAAAAATCTGACCGCCTTCGGTATGGATTTTGTCGGCCAAAGCAACGCAATAATTGAGCGGATGAATGTGAAACGCCGAGCGGTCCTCAAGACCTTGGAAGTAACGTTGCGACCGGAGTTGTTCGCGCACTTTCTCAGTTGGCCAAAAAGTGTAATCCGCTCCATAAGTGTTCGCCAGTTTTTCAATCGAGGCTTTGAGATTTTCGCCATCATCGTGGCGTACAACATTTAGCCAATGATATTGAGGGTCCTGACCCTTGGACGCAAAACCTTCGATATTATCGCGCACATATTTTGTGCCTTCGCGACTAATATCAAACAGGGCTTTGGCGTGGTCGACCCCCAGCTTTTTCTCTAAGTTCAAAATGCCTTGCGCATACCCATCAGAAACAAATCCACCGTTGCGGCCCGAAGCGCCCCAGCCAATTTTTTGCCCCTCGAGCAACACAACAGATTTGCCATGCCTGAGCAGTTCACGCGCGGTGGTAAGGCCAGCCAATCCACCACCAACAACGCAAACGTCTGCTTCAATATTGTTAGACAGTGTGGGGAATGACGTCGAAGAAACAAGGGTTTTCGCATAGTAGCTGTCAATATGGGGCATAGGAATTCCAGAACAGGTGAACGTGCTGGCCGAATGCTTACATATTCATGCCCATGGCGCAAAGCTTGATCTAGCCGACGAGTGGTGTCCATTGTGCATTTGCTTTCGACGACCGTATCGCTGCATCGATAAACCGCATACCCGCAATGCCTTCGTCAATTGTTGGGCTAAGACAGTTGGGTGTCCGACCATTGCGAATAATGTCTGCAGCTTCGCTATAGATGGTCGCAAAACCTTCCAGATACCCCTCAGGATGGCCCGGCGGCACACGCGTGATATCATTGGCAATCGCGCTGGTCCCATGTCCTCCGCGGGTCAATAAACATTTGGGCTCACCAAACATGCTTACCCATAATTGGTTCGGGTTTTCTTGATGCCATTCAAGGCCGCCCGTTTCACCAAAAATGCGGATGCTCAGGGCATTTTCATTGCCCGGTGCAACTTGCGTCGCCCACAACGTGCCCTTCGCGCCATTTTTAAAACGCAGCAATATTTGCGCGTCATCATCCACCAATCGACCATCAACAAAACTGGTCAGTTCGGCGGCTAACTCGGAAACCGGTGTGCCACAGATAAATTGTGAGAGTTGAAAGGCATGGGTGCCCACATCAGCAATTGCACCGCCAGCACCAGACCGCTTGGGATCGGCCCGCCATTCGGCCTGTTTGTTCTGGCTCAAGTCAATAGGCGCGGACAACCAGTCTTGGACATATTCGACTTGCACACGGCGCAACTTGCCAATTTTGCCTGAACGCACCATTTCTCGTGCTTGGCGCACCATTGGGTATCCGGAATAATTGTGGGTGAGGATAAATTCGGCACGGGAGCTTTCGGCGATTTTGCCCAGCTCAATTGCTTCCTCAAGATTTGCGGTGAGAGGCTTGTCGCAGATCACGCTGATCCCGGCGTCAAGAAACGCTTTGGAGACGGGGAAGTGCATATAGTTAGGTGTGACGACGGAGACGGCCTCTATGCCGTCTTCGCGCGCAGCTTCGACCTTGGCCATTTCTTCAAATGAAGCGTAAGACCGGTCGGGCGAAACGCCGATTTGTGCCGCAGAAATCGCGGCACGTTCCGCATTTGAAGAAAGCGCCCCTGCGACCAATTCAAACCGATCATCTAGTCTTGCGGCGATGCGGTGTACCGCGCCAATAAACGCGCCTTGTCCACCACCCACCATGCCCAGTCGAATTCGTCTATCCACACCCGTCTCCTATTTAATGCCCATCATGGTGCGCAAAGCGGCTTGGTCTGTGCCACTATCCGCAAAATCGTCAAACGCACGTTCTGTGCGTCGGATCATGTGGTGTTCGATAAATGGCGCACCCTCAGCAGCACCGTCTTCAGGGTGTTTCAGACAGCATTCCCATTCCAAAACGGCCCAACCATCATATCCATGAGTAGCAAGACGAGAGAAAATCCCTGAAAAATCGACCTGCCCATCACCTAGCGAGCGGAAACGTCCCGCACGGTTTAGCCATGGCTGATAACCCGAATAAACACCTTGGCGGCCATCCGGATTGAACTCGGCATCCTTCACATGGAACGCAGATATGCGCCCATGATAAATTTCGATGAAGGCGAGATAGTCCATTTGTTGCAGCAAGAAATGCGACGGGTCATAATTGATCATGCATCTTTTGTGGTCCCCAACCGCTTCAAGGAACATTTCAAATGTTGCACCGTCAAAAACATCCTCGCCGGGGTGAATTTCATAGGCAATATCAACGCCATGATCTTCGTACACATCCAAAATGGGCTTCCAGCGGCGTGCCAGTTCACCAAATGCTTCCTCAACCAACCCATCAGGCCGCTGCGGCCATGGATAGAGGTAAGGAAAGGCCAGCGACCCGGTGAAGGACACAGAAACGTCCAACCCAAAATTGCGGGACGCTTTTGCCGCCTTGATCATTTGGTCTGTTGCCCATTCTTGACGGGCTTTTGGGTTGCCGCGAACGTTTTGGGGCACGAAACCATCAAACTGAGCGTCATATGCAGGGTGAACAGCAACCATTTGCCCCAGCATATGCGTTGAAAGTTCTGTAATCTGCACGCCGTTTTCCGCGCAAATCCCAGCGATTTCGTCGCAGTATGTTTTAGACGTCGCGGCTTTGTCTAAGTCAAACAGCCGTTCGTCGCCCGCCGGGAGTTGCACACCTTTGTAACCCAGATCGCCAGCCCATTTGGTAATGGAGGGCAGGGAGTTGAAAGGCGCTTCGTCACCTAAAAATTGGGCCAGAAAAATACCCGGACCCTTCATGTTATTCGACATAATCCTGCCTCATCGTTTCTTGGTGTTGTCACCAATTAGACCAGCAACGCTGTTGCTTCTATTGGACCAAATGCTGCGGGGCGTTCACAGCTCGTTGTCATGTCGACAAATTGCCCTGTTTCCCCAGAGGAAAGAACGCCGGTCATAACGTCAACCACATGCAGGGCAACATCCAAACTGCAGCGATATTCGCCACCGTTTAAAATCGCATCTGCCATGTCCGCCAAGCCAGCGGTTCTGTAGTTGGCCTGATCACCATCATTGGCTTTCATAAATGGGTGATCCCACATCGCGACCGGCTTGATGTCGCCATCGGTCCCCGCCATTTCCAGCTCTCCGCCAAAAAAGTTAGGGTCGGGCACAAAAAGACTGCCCTTGCTGCCGTAAATTTCCATATGATTGTGGCGGTGCGCCCAGACATCCCATGAATTGGACATGGTGATCGTCGCGCCATTTTCAAATTGCAACAATGCGTGAATGTTCGTGGGTGTATCCACTGGAACTTTCTCGCCCTCTCTAGGTCCATTGCCTATGGTACGGGTGGGCGACCCTTTAGTAGCAAGTGCTGCAACGCGCGCAACCGGGCCGATCATATTGACCAGGTTGGTGACGTAATATGGTGCCAAATCAAGTACTGGCCCACCACCGGGCTGGAAGAAAAAGTCCGGGTTTGGATGCCAGTCTTCCATACCGTGACTCATAACGTGGCAAGAGCCAGCAACAATATCGCCGATTTCGCCATTATCGATGAGCGCGCGTGCCTGTTGGTGCGAGCCACCCAAAAATGTGTCTGGTGCGCAACCGACTTTTAGCTCCTTTTGCGCAGCTTTTTCGCGCATCGCTTTGCCGTCAGCAAGTGAAAGAACCAACGGTTTTTCCGAATAGGCGTGCTTGCCTGCATCCAATATTTGCATGGTGACGCCAAAGTGAGCGTCCGGAATGGTGAGGTTGACCACAATGTCAATGTCTTCAGCGGCAAGCATCTCATCAATTGAATTGTCTCGAATGCCAAATTCTGCCGCTCGCGCTGCGCTTGCTTCACGGCTAATATCTGCACAAGCCAAAACTTCAATCGATTTAAAGGAAGGTGCAAGCCGCATATAGGCGGCGGAAATGTTGCCGCAGCCAATAATGCCAATGCCAAGTTTCTTTGTCATAATGTGTACTCTAAAATTTATTGATGTTTTGGATTGAGTTCTTCGCAAATGCGAAGCCATCAGCCGGATTATCATGCTCAAGTACAAAAATACGTGCGTTGGTTTTGGACTTCACTGTGTTTAAAAGCTCCGCCCAATCCATCGTGCCTGCACCCACGTCGCACCATCCATCTTGATCAACATTTTCACCCTCTGGTGCGATGTCTTTGATGTGGATTGCTGAGATGCGGTTGCCGTATTTTTCGGTCCAAGCAAATGGGTCCTGCCCACCAACAACGATCCAAGCAACATCTGCTTCCCAGCTAATGTTGGGCGCATTTTCCAAGATAATGGTCATCGGAAATTGGCCGTCCGCCAATGCTTCAAACTCAAAATTATGATTGTGCCAACCAAAGCCAATGCCTTCACCTTCCAGCTTATCGGCAATAGCCGATAGCCGGTGGGCAAATTCTTGCCAGCCAGCCGCATCTTTTGGCCGATCTGGTTCGTCCAAGTAAGGGCAATAAAGATGGCTCATGCCGAATGTTTTGGCGATGCTCAACGCAGCGTCAAAATCATTTTCAAGCATTTCGATGCTAAAATGTCCTGACGGCATTTTTAAGCCTAAACTTTCAAGCTTTTTGGAAAATGCAGCCGGGTCATCAAACACATCGCCATAACCTTCGACTTGGGTATAGCCGTTGTCTGCAAGCGCTTCGAGCATTTTATCCCACGGCTGAAAATTCCGTGAGCTGTACAATTGAAAACTCAAATTCATAACTCAGTCCTTAAAAAAAGCGCTAAACGCGTAGCTCAGTTTCTTTGTCAAAAATGGAGGCCCGTGCGGGATCAAACCCAAGCACAAACTCATCTCCGGTTGCAATGCGGGCCTGGCCATCCATGCGCACACGGAACGGCTGGTCCTCGATTTTCGTCCAAACCAATGTGTCAGATCCCATCGGCTCGACAATCTCAGCGGTTACATTTGTCGAAAAAGGCTGTTGTTCTGCGCCGGGTCCAGCAATCGCGTGCTCTGGTCTAAAACCAAACCAAACTGGCGCGTCGACCGGGCCTTCGCTAAAGTCATAGCCCTTAAGATCAATGGTTGATCCGCCAACTTTGAACTGACCGTTCTGACCCAATTTGCCATCCAAGAAATTCATGGCTGGCGAGCCGATAAAGTCAGCCACATATTTGTTGACCGGTCGATTGTAAATCTCGGCTGGACTATCAAGTTGTTGAATAAGTCCCTCTTTCATGATCGCAATGCGGTCAGCCAAGGTCATGGCTTCAACCTGATCATGGGTCACATAGATCATTGTGTTGTGCAGTTTTTGGTGAAGACGTTTAATCTCAACCCGAAGATCGGCACGCAATTTCGCGTCTAGGTTTGAAAGTGGTTCATCAAACAAAAATACTTCCACATCACGCACCAGCGCACGACCAATGGCCACACGTTGGCGTTGTCCGCCGGAAAGGGCTGCCGGTTTACGGTCGAGCAAATTTTCCATTTGCAAAATTTCAGCCGCACGGGCAACGCGTTTTTCGATTTCGTCTTTTGGAACCTTAGCGTTTTTCAAACCAAAGCTAAGGTTGCCTTTTACCGTCATTTGCGGATAGAGCGCGTAAGATTGAAACACCATGCCAATGCCACGTTTACTAGGCTCTTCCCACGTCACGTTTTTGCCATTGATATGGATTTGGCCATCACTGACGTCCAAAAGCCCAGCGATACAGTTGAGCAACGTAGATTTGCCACAACCTGATGCACCTAGCAAAACGAGGAATTCGCCTTTACCAATATCCAGATTAAGTTGTTTTAGAACTTTGACATTGCCGAAGTTCAGGTCGAGGTCTTTAATTGAAACACTGGTCATGATCAGCCTTTCACCGCGCCGGCGGCAATGCCACGGACGAACAGTTTTCCAGAAATAAAATAGATGAATAGGGGAACGACACCCGTCAAAAGCGTTGCCGCCATATTGACGTTGTATTCTTTCACACCCTGCACGGAATTCACGATATTGTTCAGTTGAACAGTCATCGGGTAATTTTCCGGTTTTGTGTAAATGACCCCAAATAGGAAGTCGTTCCAGATCCCCGTAACCTGTAAGATCACAGCGACAACAAATATGGGTATCGACATGGGGACCAAAACTTTTAGATAGATGCCCCAAAATCCAGCACCATCCACCCGCGCCGCCTTAAATAATTCCTCGGGAATTGACGTAAAATAATTGCGGAACAGTAAGGTGAGGATCGGCATACCAAAGATGGTATGTACAAGGATCAATCCGCCCAGCTTTGTGTAAAGACCCAATTCGCGCAAGATAATCACAATCGGGTAGATCATCACTTGGTAGGGAATGAATGCACCAAATATCAGGATCGTAAAGAAGATTTCAGACCCTTTGAACTTCCAGTTTGCCAGCGCATATCCGTTTATCGACGCGATGGCGATGGAAATGATAACGGATGGCACTGTGATTTGGACCGAATTCCAGAACCCTCTGGAAAGGCCATCACAGTTCAGCCCGGTACATGCTTGCGACCAAGCCTTAACCCAAGGTTCAAACGTGATTTCGACAGGGGGCGCGAAAACGTTGCCCAGCCGAATTTCTGGCATGCCTTTAAACGAGGTGACAATCATCACATAAAGAGGAAGCGCATAATACATCGCAACAACAATAAGCGTGCCGTAAAGCATGATGTTTCGCGGTGAAAGCATTTTGCGTGGTTTCTTCCCGGTAGGGCCGGTAAGGGTTGCTGAGTTAGCCATGATTTTTCTTCCCTCCGAATTCTAGGTACGCCCAGGGGATCAGAACCACCAAAACGGATACGAGCATCATTGTTGAACCTGCGAAGCCTTGCCCCAGGTTTTGGGCGGCAAACATGTAGTCAAACACATATTTGGCGGGCACTTCCGACGCGAGGCCAGGGCCGCCAGATGTCTGCGCGACAACCAAATCATAGACCTTCACAATGCCAGCAGCGATGATCACCAAGGTGGTAATAAACACCGGGCGCATCATCGGGATCACAATGAAAATGTAGGTTTTCCAAATGGGAATACCGTCAACACGCGCGGCCTTCCAAACTTCTTCATCAATGCCACGTAGTCCCGCGAGCATGAGCACCATGACAAAACCGGTGCCTTGCCAAAGGCCAGCAAAAAGAATGCCGAAAATCACGATGTCTGAGTTGTAGAGTGGGTCAAAAGTAAACCCTTCAAACCCAATACTGCGCACAATACTTTGAACGCCAAAATCGGGGTTTAATATCCATTGCCACACAAGGCCGGTAACGATGAAGGATAGAGCAAACGGATAAAGGAAAATTGATCTGAATATGCTCTCAAATCGAATTTTTTGATCGAGTAAGGCAGCAAGTGTAAATCCGATCAGCAGTGAAAAAACCAGCGAGCATACGCCATAAACAAAGAGGTTTTCGATGGAGATTAACCACCGTTTTGTGGCCCAGAGGCGCTCATACTGATCAAAACCAACCCATTTCGTGTTGGGGAGAAGCTTTGAACCTGTGAACGAATGAACGATTGTCCAAATAGAGCAGCCAACGAAGATACCTAGTGCCGTGAGGACCATTGGAATGGCAGCAATTTTTGCACTTAGGTTTCGAAAAATCTTGGTAGGGCGCCTATTTTGCGCCAGACGCTCATTTTGCGCCATGAGAAAACCCCCGAATTTTGGTAAAGCTGAAGCATGTCGTTCCTTGCAGTAAGAGGAGAGGAACTGTGCGACATGCACTAATGCAAACGACCGTCGCTCAATCGAGCGACGGTCTGCGTTCATTTTAGGTTAGTCAGCTGATGCAATGATTTTCGCATAGCCAGCCTGAACTTCTTCAGCTGTAATGCTTGTATCATTCCAAAATTCGACCATCAAATCATCGATTTGGTTGATCGTGTCGCGTGTGAACAAAATGTTGTTCGTTGGCAGCACTTTGCCGTCAGCAAGGATTTTAAGACCCTTCTGCATGCAGTCGTTTGCAGTCGACAGATCGATATCACCACGGATTGGCAGTGAACCTTTTTTCAAGTTAAAGGCGACCTGAACTTCTTTTGAAATCAGTTGAGAAGCCAAACGCAATTGAGCCGCCTGGATTTCTGGGTCGTCGTTTACAGGGAAGTAAAACGCATCACCACCAGTATCAAGCACTTCATTTACGCCCAAGCCTGGAAGACATGAATAGTCTTTACCTGCGACTTGACCCGCAACTTGGAATTCACCTTGCGCCCAGTCACCGTGAATTTGAGCACCAGCAGTACCCGTAATCACCATGTTTGTCGCTTGGTTCCAGTCTTGGACGTTTGAGCCTTCAGAAAGGTCACGTGCAACCGCGAAAGCATCAAATACTTTTGCATATTCTGGGCCAGCAGCTACGTCTGCATCTCTATCGATGTTAACTGCGTTCCATGTTTCAGGGCTAACAAGAGCAACAGCCAATGTGCCGAATGCTAGGTTTGTCTGCCAAGGTTGTTGGCCCATTGCCAAAGGCACGATACCAGCTTCACGAAGTGCTGGGCCTGCCGCTACAAATTCGTCCCAGTTTGTTGGCACAGGGGTATTTGCTTTTTCAAACGCAGCATGGCTCAACCAGATCCACTGGCCAGAGTGAATGTTTACAGGCACGCAGTAAATGCGTCCGTCTTTTGTACATGCATCAAGCAATTTTGTTGGGTTCACGAAATCGCGCCAACCTTCTGCTTCTGCCAATTCAGTCAGATCAGTCAAAAGACCAGCTTCAATTAGCTCTTCTGCCTCACGACCGTGGTTCAACTGTGTTGCACCCATTGGTTCGCCACCAATGATGCGAGAAATAATGATCGGCCGGGCAGTGCCGCTTGAGCCAGCAATCGCGCCGTCTACCCAATTATCGCCACCAGCATTAAATGCTTTTGCCATTTCAGCAACCGCAGCTGCTTCGCCACCTGATGTCCACCAGTGCGTAACCTCTAGATCAGTAGCTTGCGCTGAAAAGGTTGCTGCACAGATCGCTGTTGTAGCGACCAAAAACTTCTTAAAATTGTTCATTCATTCCTCCCTTGGGTGAAGCTTTCGCCTCGAAAAGCTGTTTGCAACTTGAATTCACTGCAAACAACTCAAATACTGTAATCGATTACATTTTTAAGCAAAGCGCGCTCTGTAATCGATTACATAATAAACCACTAGCTGTTTCCATCTGTCAAGAATTTGTTTACAAATGAGAGTGCGAATGGCGGAGAAAGAGCAGGTATGAACGCAAAAGGTCCAACAATTCAAGATGTTGCAGTTGCTGCAAATGTATCCACAGCCACGATTAGTCGAGCTCTTTCCAATCCACATTTGGTTTCTGAGAAAACGCGGACAGCTGTATTAAAGGCTGTTGAGCAGACTGGATACCGGATAAATAGGGCCGCGCAAAACTTGCGAAAACGCCAAGCGGGCGCGATTTTGGTGTTACTGCCCAATTTAGGCAACCCGTTTTTTTCCCAAATTCTGTCCGGCATTGAAAGTGTACTCGCCACGTCAGACTTGAGCGTTTTGATCGCGGATACAAGTGGTATCAAACAAGATCAACTCACAAGCTATTTCCGTGACACACGGGCGGATGGTATCATTTTATTGGATGGCGGTATTCCACGCGATGTGCTCAAGGAATTGGCTGAGACCGCGCCAGACAACCGCATCGTGTTTGCCTGCGAATGGAAACCTGGCGTTGAACTACCTTCTATACGGAGCGACAATCGGGGCGGTGCCTTACAAGCCGTTTCCCATCTCGTAGAACTCGGACACCAAAAAATCGGCCACGTCGCGGGCCCGCGCAACAATGTTCTAACCAAAGAACGGCTCTTGGGTTTTCAAAACGCGATGTTTGATCATGGTCTTGACATAGAGCCCGATTGGGTTGTCGACGGCGGCGACTTTTCTCTGGACGCAGGTGCGCAGGCAGCGCGTCAGTTTGTTGAAATGGATAATCGGCCAACGGCTGTTTTCTGTGGCTCGGATCTCATCGCAATGGGCTTTATCTCAGAATTGAACAAGCGTGGCGTTTCGGTGCCCGCCGATATGTCTGTGGTTGGATTTGACGATATTGAAATTGCCGATCGCTTTATCCCGTCACTCACCACAGTGCGCCAAAACAGAACCCAATTGGGTGTTTTAGCAGCCACCACCTTGTTGGGTCATTTATCCGGGCGAGACAACCTAACAAGCGACAATTTGCAATTGGTGGATGTGCTGCTGATCAATCGCGATAGCACCGCAGCATTGGCCGAGAAATAGACAAACGGTTTCAACCGCCTCTAACGGCACAAATTTTTCAAGCCCATTCAAGGCGTGTTGCCATCAACCAAGGGCATTCAAAATGATGTTTTGGAAAATGGTGCCCGGGGGCGGATTTGAACCACCGACACGCGGATTTTCAATCCGCTGCTCTACCCCTGAGCTACCCGGGCATCAGATAAACAGTCACCAAACCAAGCCGACTATTCATACGTGCTGGCGGGTTTATAGGTCGTGAAATCAATATTGTCTAGCGGTCAATGACAATATTTTCCACTTATCTTACATCTTTTGCTTTCATCACCCAAAACCCGACAAGTTTCATGACGTTAGCCCTGAACATGAGCTACAAAATCACTCTATTCTGGGTCAGAATCATCCAGCTGGCCGCCATCTTCCTCAATGACAGGAATGGCGTACGATCCATTAAGCCATTTACCCAAATCAAGGTCGGCACAACGCTTGGAGCAAAAGGGAAGATATTTTTCCACGGCCGGCTTTTCACACATCACGCAGGGTTTTGATGATTTGGCGGGGCTGTTCGACGGAGCTGTTTTTTCGTTCATGACTAAATCCCCGAAGTGGAGTTCAACCAATTGAACTCAATCGGATAATTCTCGCCACGTAGCAATTGTACTGTTTCGTAAAGCGGCAATCCCATCACTGCATGGAAGGAGCCTTGCAACTTAATCACAAACGCGCCAGCGATGCCTTGGATGGCATAAGCGCCAGCTTTGTCTTGCCATTCGCCGCTGGCCAAATAAGCATCAATCTCAGCGTTGGAAAGTCTTTTAAATCGAATGCGTGTTTCCACAACCCGGCGCTTTGCAGCGCCTGACGCATTGAGCAAGCAAATTGAGGTGAATACCCGATGAGACCGACCGCTAAGTAGGCGCAGGGATCCCGCAGCATCATCAAGCATTTCTGCCTTAGGCAAAATCCGTCGACCAACAGCCACAACAGTATCGCCGCCAAGCACTAATGCATTGTCACCAATGCCGGTTTGCCGGGCTTTGTGTTGAGCGGTTAAAGCCTTTGTATGTGCCAAGCGTGCCGCCAGCTTGCGTGGAATTTCACCCTTAAGCGGGGTTTCATCCACATCGGCTGGAATCAAATGATCCGGCTCCACGCCGATTTGGTTCAGCAGCGCGAGACGCCGGGGCGAGGCTGATGCAAGGATAAGGTCGGGACGAGTTGCCATAAAATATCCGGCTCTCTTTTGGGACCAAACCGCTTATTTAAAGCGGTAGGTGATCCGGCCTTTTGTGAGGTCATAAGGTGTCATTTCAACAAGCACCTTATCGCCTGCTAAAACCCGAATACGGTTTTTACGCATGCGACCCGCCGTGTGGGCGATGATTTCATGTTCATTTTCGAGCTTCACGCGGAATGTCGCATTTGGCAACAATTCCTGTACGACGCCCGGAAATTCGAGCATTTCTTCTTTTGCCATTCTATCTCCTGAAAGCATTTTAGCGCTAAAAGCGCTTGAATTGGCGGCAACCTATACAAATTCAAGCGATTTGTGAACCGCTTGTTACCAGCGATTGCAACTCGGTGTTAATATGGTTGTTTAGCTGTTCGCGCAAGGCTCGATATGCATCAAGTTTTTGCGCTCTGTTCCCGTCAATCAAAGTCGGGTCGCTCACGTCCCAATGAAGCCGCGCACCTTCCTCATAATTACGGGCATCAACGGCTGAAGGGGCTTCATCCGATAAGGTCACAATCAAATCAAAAGAACTCGCGACCAACTCGTCCATTGTATGTGGGGTATGCACCGACATATCTACGCCAATTTCTTCCATGATCTCATGAACAAAATTGTCAACCTTGCCAGAGCGAACCCCGGCAGAACGAGCGATGATGCGGGTGGGGAAGGCCCTTCGGGCAAGGGCTGCGGCCATAGGCGAACGCACTGAATTCATTGAACATACAAACAAAATCGTCGGCATGTCGGGCTTGTTGTTGTCCTGTCGGTCTGCATTTGGCTGTACCGCACAAATCAACGTGAATAGCCGTCTGGCGGTATTCTCATCCATGTTCAGTTTGCCATCTAGCCGATGACGCAATAGTTCCGCTGCTTGATTGTGCAGACCCCGTCGGGCCATATCCACAGTTTCGATTTGGTAGGGTTGTGCGCTTTTTATCGCGTCGTAATAACTTTCGCGAACACGAAAATAGTCGCGGATTAGGTGCCTAAAAGGCGTGAGGGACAAGAAATGCGCCGCAATTGGCTCGTTCGTTGTTGGGTTGCGCACATCCAAGCCCAAGTGATTTCCACGAATGGAAACGTGCAACGCGTACGGGCCGTGCGCTTCTTCAATGGTTGTGATTGGCGCGAACTGGTTTTCTTCCACCAGATCAAAAACAGCGATTCGGCGCTCATGCACTTCGTCGGGGTCGATCGAAATGATTGTTTCGGGGTCAAGTGTGACCGTGACCAACTTATCCGGGGACTGATCTGCGATATCCATTAAGCCTCAATGCGCCATTTCTGATTGCATCTCAGAGATTAAGCCGAATTGATACTGAACGTCCATGGGCTTGTAAATCTTCTGCCTCTGCAAGTGCAACGGCGTCTGGCGCAAGGTGGGCAAGCGAAGAGGGCGTGCAGCCCAAAATTGAAATGCGTTTGATGAAATCATGCACATTCAAACCCGACGCATATCGAGCAGAACGGGCCGTTGGCAACACATGGTTAGTGCCGCCAATATAGTCGCCAATGGCTTCTGGCGTGTGATGACCGAGAAAAATTGCACCAGCGTGCCGAATTTTTTCAACCAGTTTTTGTGGCTCATCAACTGCAAGTTCTAAATGTTCAGGTGCCATCCGGTTAGACAGATCAATCGCCGCATCAATGTCTTTGACGACAATCACAGCGCCAAAGTCTTGCCAAGATGGACCCGCAAGATGTTTTTTGGGCAATATGGCGAGTTGCCGTTCAACTTCTTTTTCCACCGCATCGGCAAGTGCCACATCTGGGGTGATCAAAATTGACTGGGCAGACATATCATGTTCGGCTTGCGCCAAAAGATCAGCCGCAATCCAAGCGGGGTTTGCACTATTGTCCGCAATCACCAGCACTTCGGATGGCCCAGCAATCATATCAATGCCCACTGTGCCATAGACTTGACGTTTGGCAGCCGCCACGAAGGCGTTACCGGGTCCAACGATTTTATTGACGGGTTCTATCGTATCTGTGCCAAACGCTAGTGCTGCGATGGCCTGTGCGCCACCGACGCGGTAAATTTCGGTAACGCCTGCGATCTTCGCAGCTGCGAGTACCGTCGGGTTAACAACACCATTAGGTGTGGGCACAACCATCGCGATCCGCTCGACGCCCGCAACGCGCGCAGGCGCAGTATTCATCAATACGGACGAAGGGTAGCTGGCCAATCCGCCCGGCACGTAAATGCCCACGGCATCCACAGCGTTCCATTTAGACCCCAGCGTTACACCCACATCATCGGTGTACAGCTCGTCCTTTGGCAATTGGCGGCTATGGTAGGCTGTAATACGGCCATAGGCGTGGTTAAGCGCTTGGATCAACTCATCAGAAGTTTCTTCATACGCCGCATCAATTTCGCTCTGGGTGAAGGCTATGCCGGTCTGCGCCAAATCGAGATGGTCGAACTTTTGTGTAAGCTCAACAAGTGCTTGGTCGCCGCGTGTTTTTACATCATCGATAATTTTGGCGACCACATCGCCAACTTCAACGGATATTTCGCGCTTCGCGCCCAAAAGGGTCGCAAATTGTTCCTCAAAGTCAGACGAACTTTGATCCAATCTTACCGGCATAACTAAGCCATTCTATTAGGTTGTTAGGTCGTGCTCAGGGGTTGCTTTTGCGCCCCATGCAGCACCCAAATCTTGCATGCGTGCTTCAAGACATTCAACGACAAGTTTGACCGTGCCACCGCCAGCAAATGTTAAAGTCACTTCGCCGGAAGGTGCATCAATCATTGCGAACGACATGGTTAGAAGTTCAAGAACGCCGTCTTTTGCTTCCAAATCGACACCAGATACTTTTACATTGGTCACACGATCAAAATGAATGGCGGCGCGTTTGCGCTGGCCTTTGCCGCGTTTCTGGTCGGTTTCCCAAGCAAAGCGGTTCATCAAAAAAGCAAAGCGATGGTCTTGGGCGGCAAAACCCATATCCCCGACACGTACCACTGCATCCTGGGTATGTGCGGAAATGACTTCCAAGTCGTCATTATCAAGCGCAAGCAATTTTAGATCGGTCATCATTCAGCTAATTCCTTCGTTGCCACTGGCATATTGTACTTTGCAATATCTAATGCGCCAACGGCCTCATCTCAATAGGGGGGCCCAAAGAAGCTGCACCCAAAAGCTTTTAGCCACTAATCCGTTCAATTTCAGCGCCACAACGGCTCAATTTGTCTTCTAACCGCTCAAAACCGCGATCTAAGTGATAAATGCGGTTTACAATCGTTTCGCCCTTGGCGGCTAGTCCAGCAATAACAAGCGAGACAGACGCCCGAAGGTCCGTTGCCATAACTTGCGCGCCTTTTAGCTCCGAGACACCTTTAACAAGGGCAGCTTGCCCATCAACGGTGATGTCAGCCCCAAAACGCATGAGTTCGGCGACATGCATAAAACGGTTTTCAAAAATAGTTTCACGCACCGTGGCAGAACCGTTTGAACGGGTCATGAGCGCCATATATTGGGCCTGCAAATCGGTCGGGAAATCAGGATATTCAGAAATCTCTGCATCAATCGCATGAATGGCATTGCCATTTTTTATAATGCGAAGACCATCTTTTTCGCGGCTAACTTTAACGCCGGTTTGTTCCAGCACCTTCAATGGCGCCTCCAAATGATCAGCATTTGCACCTTTCAGCAGAACGTTGCCACCGGTCATTGCAACAGCCATTGCATATGTACCTGTTTCAATACGATCTGGAATGACGTCAATTTCCGCGCCGTGTAGTTCTTCAACACCCTCGACTGTGATGGTGCGTGTACCAATGCCGGAAATTTTAGCACCCATTGCAACAAGGCATTCAGCCAAGTTGACAACTTCTGGCTCCATGGCTGCATTTTCGATCGTTGTCGTACCCTCAGCCAAAGTAGCAGCCATCATAATCACATGGGTTGTGCCCACAGATATGCGTGGCAATTTCACCAATCCGCCTTTTAGGCGACCGCCCGGTGCTTTGGCATTGACATACCCACCGTCAATTTCAATTTCTGCGCCCAATTGCTGCAGTCCATCAATGTAAAAATCGACAGGTCGTGTGCCAATGGCGCAACCCCCGGGCATAGAGACCCGTGCTTCGCCTTCTCGAGCCAACAACGCACCAATGACCCAAAAGCTCGCGCGCATCGTTGCAACAAGCTCGTACGGCGCACATGTATCCACAATGTCGGCAGCCGAAAATGTAATCCGCTGGCCGCGCATTTCGTCTTCACCGCGACGCCGTCCTTGAACAGATAAATCAACACCATGATTTTCCAAAATGCGCTCAAGCTGTTTCACATCTGCCAAACGCGGCACATTGTTCAGCGTTAGCGGTTCTTTGGTCAAAAGACAGGCAATCATTAAGGGCAATGCAGCATTTTTTGCGCCAGAAATCGGCAGCTCGCCGTTTAGTTCATTGCCGCCAACGATACGAATTCGATCCATGTGTTCTTCCTTACAGGGCGCTTCAAGCTTGGTGTTATTATAATGTAGTTCGAAAAATTACCAGTGCAGCAAAGCATCAGATGTCAATTGGGCCAATTGTAGACCAAAAATCGTCCAAATCAGGTTAATTTGAAGGCAAGTCGGGATGAATTATTCCGGCTTAGGGGCGTTTTTCTCTGCAGAACTACGCGCTTTTACCTGCTGCTTGCGCCGACGTAAATTTGAACGCAACTGTTGGGTAAGGCGTTCTTCACGTGCTTTTCGTTTTGTTTCAACGGTATTTTCGCGTTTTTCATTCATCAGGTAGGATAAGACTTTGTGCTTGTGCTGCTGTGTAAGTATGTTTTTTGCACGTTTTTTGACGATTGGTCCAGAACACTCTTGCGTTGACCAAAAGCATATGGCACTACCACGGCGCTTTGATGGCGTTTGTCTCAAGCTTGTGCTGCCGTAGCTCAGCGGTAGAGCACCTCATTGGTAATGAGGAGGTCGAGAGTTCGAGTCTCTCCGGCAGCACCATTTCAACAAATTGATTGAATCACTCACTAACATATTGAATTGTAAGATGTCTTTGGGCGTTCAGAACCCCTCATGTCGTCGATATTTTGGGCCAGTGAAAACAGGTGGAACAGCGCTTGCCGCACGCCAATTTCGAGCAGAAGTGCTTGAAATAGTGAGATCGGTTAACGACTCTCAATGTCCAAAATTTATAAAAAAAACTAAGTGCGTCTCACCATTTGGCGAAACGCACTCTATTCAATTTTACTGCTGCCAACCGACTTAAATTCGCACAAGCTCTAAAATTTCAGCTCTCTTCGTTACTACACAACGCATTGTGCTTGATTTGGAGCGGATGTTTACCCGGAAAGCGTCTTGCGAAAGTGCCTCCGAATCGACGGGCAGTATCTCGCTCGGACTAAACCCAAATTTGCGCGCTGCTGCAGTGGAGCAAAGTAGTTGAAGGTCTGCGGGTGCCGTTTTTACACTTTGTTTGATGATGGGGCCGGACGCAGGAGGTGCTGTTCTCGCTGAAACACAACCGCTAAGGAGGGCGATTGCCAAACCCGCCGCACCAATTTTTGCTGCCAAGTGCTTACCATCTGGGCGCGACTTCAATGAATAGCTCATTATAAAACACCTTCAAACTGTGTAGCATCCTCAAACAGAACCACCACTTTGGCCCCCACTGCTACACGAGCGTGAAGGTCGGTAACGTCGTCGTTCAGTAGCCTGATACAGCCTGAGGATACATTTAGGCCAATCGACCATGGCTCACTTGTCCCGTGGATACGATAGATCGTATCGCGACCATCTTCATAAAGATAAAGCGCTCTGGCACCCAGCGGATTTGTTGGCCCACCAGGCATACCGTCTTTCCACTTGGCGGCAAGTGGATCACGTTCAACCATCTCGGCGGGAGGTGTCCATGTGGGCCATTCAGCCGTGCGACCGACTTGAACGATACCTGCCCAGCCAAAACCTTCGCGGCCAACTCCAATGCCATAACGGATAGCCATTTGGTCAGGCTGCACGAGGTATAGGAAATGTTTGTCTGAATCCACAACCACCGTGCCTGGTTCTTCTAAAGAGCGGAATGGAACAATTTGTCGGCGAAATTCCTCTGGAATACTTCCCTTTACGCGGTAAAAACGCTGCGCGACCTGCGGCGTATAACGCACCCACTCGCGGGTTTGCGGATCCAGAATCAACGTTTCGGGCGTGTTCATTTCTAATGCGAACGCGCCAATCGGCAACCCAGTAGCTAAGGCCGCTGCGCAGACCCCTGTCAAAAAGGCCCGACGATTTGTGCCACTTTTGACTGTTGGGTTTCCTGAAACCGGATGCATCTTGATATCCATCGTACAAATCCCCACCGTGAGCCGTTTGTTGAGGTTTTTCGTATGCGGCAAACCCATGCCATAATTCGACCCACTAGAAAGTAACGCGCGAGACCACATAAAGTTTCAATTTAAATTTTCGAGCTCTTTACAATTGCGAAGAAAAGCCGATTATTTGGCGGCATTGGTTAAGCAGTGCAGGCTTTAAATGCGTTAGCTCGTTAGAGCACTTGCCAGCTTAAACAAAGTTCTGGCACTTCGTTTTGGCTAGAGGCGGAAATATTCAGCAGCTGGTTTTTCTTCTTGTTCGTGCGCCTTAAATATCGGGCGTCCAGCGGGGCCCTGAAATGCATTCACATTGCCCGGGCTGTCGCAATTCACAAGTCCAGTGCCCTGGCTTAAAACGGTATTTTCGCCAACATTGCTTCGCCCAACTATAGCTGTGTTGGGATACATAATAACACCGTCTCCAATAGTTGGTGCAATCCCATGGTTTTTACCAACAGTGGAGTTTTGATAGAGCACGAGATAATTACCGTAGGTGGCTTTCGCCAACACAATACCCACAGAATGCCCGATGAAAAACACCGGCGGCATGTCGATTTCATAGAATAGGTCGATGCCATTCATCGCCTTATTGAGCAAAAACAGGCGTGTCGGTAGTGTGCGTTCACCCGTTTGCCGCCAGATCTGATTGGAGAGCAGGTAGAGAAATGTGCAGTATTGAGTTGAGTGCAAATGGTCGAATTGCCCTGGGGTCCACATTTTTACTTTTGAAATAATGTGGTGCAGTCGTTCAAGAGTTGCTGGTAACTGCTCAGTTATGGCATTTTCTGTATCGGCAACATCTGTGTCTGGCAGTAAATTATTTAGCTGGGTCGCAAGATATTTTGCCAATTGTTCGTTGGTCATTTGATTTGGTCCAAGACATTTGGATCAAGTTTCATATAGACTAAAGCGGCTTCTGCATTTCGGAATTCGGGGTCTTCAAACCAGACCAACATATTTGCTTCTTGCCGTTTGTTCAGCGATACGCGTTTTTGCTCTACAAATCCAACTTTCCGATAAAATTCACAGGCTGGATTGTCAGAACGCACGCGCACCCATTGGTCAGATAGGCCAAGCCTATTGTTTGCCCAATGAAGGAGGGTGAGGAGTGAGCGTTTCATCAATCCAGATGGAGCCGGTTCGCCGCGTACAATCGCATCGGCTTCAACATATGATCTTTCCCAGTTACCAACCCCTAATCCCACATGGCCGACTGTTTTTTTGTCATAATCAACCATAAACAGTATCTTACCATCGTCTCCCGACACACGGTTGATAAGCCAATCGGCTGTTTGCTGGTCCGTTGCATCGAACTCGGTCAAAAATGACTTAACATGCATATTCCGCCAACTCGTCAGTTTTGCGACGTCGCTTGCATCCAGATGTTCGGCGGAGCAGCAAACAGGACGAAGAATGGCATCAGGGAACTCAGGTATCGGCAGGGTAAAGTTTGAATTCCTCTTGAGTGTTCTAAGTTCGAGCGATTTGTTTGACGAGTCCATGTCTCACCTTTCGTTCGTAAAAAAATCGCAGATCGCGTCACAAACTTGGTCCACCGTTTCCATTTCCATCATCGAGTGGAGCGGCAAAGAGAGCACTTCATCACCCACTTGATCAGTTACGCTAAGGTCGCCTTTTCGGCAGTCTTTCCAAAGGCTGAACCAATGGCCGGGCTGCCAATGAATGCCGGTATCAATACCGCGCTCTTTTAGATAGTCGCGTAACTGGTCACGGTCATCTTTTTGGACGCGGATGTAATAAAGAAACGGATTAACTTCCTCAAAGCCAGAATTGGGCGTGCGAACATTTGAAACGTCGTCCAAGCGTTTCGAATAATGTTTTGAAGCATTTTGTCTGCTTGTGCGAATGGCGTCAATTTTATCAATTTGGGCGACACCAATCGCTGCGTGCAAGTTTAGCAAATGGTATCGGAAACCAACCCGCTCAACATCAAAAGTCCATGCACGTTTGTTTTGATACATAACTTCGGAGGGTTGCTGCATGCCGAGCAAGCGCAGCTCGCGCACATATTTCAGTTCATCTTCTGTGCGTACAACAATGCCACCGCCATCCAAGCAGGTGATAGTTTTTACCGGGTCAAAACTGAACACACATATGTCGGAATAAGAGCCCACCATTTTGCCTTTCCATGACGAGCCGAATGAATGACAAGCATCATGGATCACCCGCAACTTGTGTTTGCTGGCAAACGTTTCGACCTTGTCATAGTCCGAGATGATACAATCATAATCCATGATGATCATCGCCTTCGTGCGCTCCGAAACAAGCGCTTCGGCCTTCGCGATATCCAGCTCCAATGTGTCATCGTCGCAGTCACAAAAAACGATGTCAGCCCCAACCCAGCTGATGGCTTGGTAGTCAGCAGAACAGTTGAAAGCTGAGACGATAACTTCGTCGCCTGGGCCAACCCCGGCAACTAAGAGCGCAATGTGTAAGGCTGCCGTTCCGGTGCTAACCGCAGCGACATGTCGGTCTGGCGCGTCGATTACCTTGGCCATTCGGTCTTCAAATTCCGCCACATAGGAGCCCATACCTAGCCAACCCATTTCAAGGGATTGCGTGGCGGCCGCAATTTCATCGGGTCCGATAAGAGGTTTGAAAACGGGAATATCTGCCATGGGACAAAAACCTTCCAAAAAGGCGTTGATTCGTCCTTCAGTGTATCGCCAGATTGCCCGTTACACCAATTGGATTTCAGGAATGGCGATGACGAAATGAGTGCCGTTGATTTTCAATTGTTCGTTTTGCTGTACAATTTCGCTGGCAATATTCCAAGGGAAAATCACCACGATGTCCGGCGATTGAGTTGCCAATTCATCTGGCGCCAAAATAGGGATGTGGCTGCCGGGCAAATATTTGCCTTGCTTTGAAATAGCACCATCGCAAACAAATGATATCAGATCGCACCGCACGCCAGCAAAGTTTAAAAGCGTGTTGCCTTTGGCCGCAGCGCCATAGGCAGCCACAGCCTTGCCTTGCGCTTTTGCATCGAGCAGAAATCTCAAGAACGCATCCTTGATTTTTTCAACTTCTGTTTGAAAACCCAAATAGGTATTTCGATCAAAAAGGCCAAATTCAGTCTCACGTGCCAGTACGTCATCAACATTCTGGGCGATTGGATGTACGCCTTGGTGACCGGCAAAGACGCGCAAGCTACCACCATGGGTTGAAAGTTGTTCGGCATCGAAAATCTCAAAACCTACTTTTCGCAAAATGCGTTCAACAACGCCTAGCGACAAATAGCTGAAATGTTCATGATAGATCGTATCAAATTGTTTTTGTTCGATCAGATTCAGTAGGTGTGGGAACTCAAAACTTACCACACCGTTGGGATTCAAAACTGTTTTGATCCCGGCGCAAAAATCATTGATGTCCGGCACATGCGCCAGCACATTATTGCAAATAACTAAATCTGCCGATTTTCCGTTCGCTTTCAGTTTTGTGGCCAGTTCTTCCCCGAAAAACGCACGGCATTGTTCAATTCCAAGTTGTTCTGCCGCATCGGAGGTACTGGCCGTGGGTTCAATACCAAGGCACGGGATTTGCGCGTTTACAAAATTCCTCAGTAAATATCCATCGTTCGACGCGATCTCAATCACGTGGCTGGATTGGTCAAGCTTGAAGCGTTTAATTGCCATCTCAACAAATTGGCGTGCATGAACAAGCCAGCTTTTCGATGTTGATGAGAAATAGGCATAGTCGGCGTCAAACAACTCATCCGCCCGAGCGAAGTCTTTGGTTTGTACCAGCCAGCATTGTTCGCATACCAGCACTTTTAGCGGAAATGTAAGTTCAGGCTCTTCAAGCTGTGCTGCCGTTAAATAGGCGTTACTTGGTGGTGCATATCCCAAATCAACAAAAGTCAGACTTACATCTGCGGCGCAATGTCGGCATTTCATATGGAGATACCTCCGGCTAAGGCAGCAAAGGGGGGCAGTGCAATATCTCGTTCAGACATGTTTTTAACCGGCAGGGGCCAGTCAATGGCGAGGTGGCGGTCGTCCCATCTGATGCCGTTTTCTGCTGTTGGAGCATAGGCTTCGGAATGAAAATAGATCATTGCAGTATTTGGTTTTATCGCTTGAAATCCATGGGCGAACCCTTTGGGGATCAATAAGCTAAGCTGGTTATCATTGCTCAACTCAGTCCCAAACCATTTGCCAAATGTGCTGGAGCCGGTTCTTAGGTCGACCGCTACATCAAATACTGCACCAGTGACGCAGGTAACCAATTTGTCCTCTGCATGAGGTGGGTTTTGGTAGTGTAATCCGCGCATAGTACCCGGTATTTTGGTGACCGAAATATTGCTCTGGGCGATCGGGTTTGACCACCCAAATGCAGCCAATTGGTCTGCGCAAAATAATCGCGAAAAACCGCCGCGCTCGTCTGAAACCTGTGTTCGTTTGAGCAGTTTAAGGCCCACCATTGGTTGATCGATTAATTCGAACTTCATCCGTCAGCCTCAAACGCCTCAATATCGGCATAACAAAGCGCGCGCGCGTCGCCGCCGTTGTAAAATGCACGATACCAATTCATCGATTTATCAACCGCATCGTCGATTGACCAACGTGGATAGATGCCCAATTCCTGTTTTGCTTTGGAATTGTCTAGAGACAACAAACCAGCTTCATGCGGTCCTTCATATTCGTTTGCAAACGAAACTTCACCTTTGCCAAATGCCGCACGGGCTCGTCCCACCACGGATCGAACTGTATGATTGTCGTCTGCGTCGGGGCCAAGATTATAAGGCGTGGTGCGCTTTGGATCGTTAAAAATACTTTCCGCCAATTTGATGTAGCCGAACAGCGGCTCCACAACATGTTGCCATGGCCGCACGGCGTTAGGGCGACGAATGTGCAGGGTTTCTTCGCCCTGCCATGCTTTTATCGCGTCAGGTAAAAGCCGTTCCTCAGACCAATCACCACCGCCAATCGCGTTGCCTGCTCGCGCCGCCGCGAGACCAACTCCGCTTTCAGATAAATATGATTTTTGATAGGCTTGGATCACCATTTCACTGGCCGCTTTGCTCGCGCTATAGGGGTCATGTCCACCCAAGGGGTCGCTCTCCAAAAACGCGCGTCCTCGTTCGTGGTTGCGATAAACCTTGTCCGTCGTTGCCACCACACATGTCGACACGCTGCTGGTTCGACGTATCGCGTCGAGCACGTGGGCGGTGCCCATCACATTTGTTGAAAAGGTATCCAACGGATCGTTATAGCTGGGCCGGACCAAAGCCTGCGCCGCGAGATGAAAGACGATCTCAGGTTTGAAATTTGCAACACATATTGCGGTTTTTTCGGCATCGCGAATATCACAAATCGTATGCGCTACGTCTCCTTTAACGTTTGCGGCCTCAAACAAATTGGGCTGGGTGGAAGGGTTTAGACTTAGCCCGCCCACTTTGGCCCCAAGCTTGTCTAACCATAAGGAAAGCCATGCCCCCTTAAACCCGGTGTGTCCGGTGATTAACACCCGTTTACCAGACCAAAAGGCGCGGTTTGGATTTTGTGCGCGCATGATTAGTCCCAAATTTTCCAAGGCGCACGCTCTTCTCGCCACAATTTTTCAAGCTGGGTTTTTTCCCGCAGCGTATCCATTGGTTGCCAAAACCCCTTATGGTGGTACGAACAAAGTTCTCCAGCATCCGCCAGTTTGCTCAACGGATATTCCTCCCAAGAGGTTTGGTCCCCGCCAATCAAATCAAGACATTTAGGCGACAGCACAAAAAACCCGCCATTGATTAGACCACCATCGCCACGCGGCTTTTCGTTAAAGCCAACCACATTTTTGTCTTCCAGCACCAGTGCGCCGTAGCGTCCGGGTGGTGATACTGCAGTAATAGTTGCCTTTTTGCCGTGGGTACGATGAAAATCAATTAGCGCGGTGATATCCACATCCGCCACTCCGTCACCATAGGTGAAGCAAAACGCATCCTCGTTTTTGACATAATCGCAAACGCGTTTCAAACGTCCACCAGTCAGTGTATCAACACCCGTATCCACTAATGTTACGCGCCACGGTTCTGCATGTTGTTCGTGAACATGCATTTTGTTGTTAGCAATATCAAAGGTCACGTCAGATTTGTGCAGAAAGTAGTTGGCGAAATATTCTTTAATTAAATAGCCCTTGTAACCGCAGCACACGATAAAATCATTTATGCCATGAGCGGAATAAATCTTCATGATATGCCACAAAAGCGGCATGCCGCCGATTTCGATCATCGGCTTAGGGCGCAAATGCGTTTCTTCAGAAATGCGTGTGCCCAACCCGCCGGCAAGGATCACGGCCTTCATTGTGTTGCACACCATTTTCGCCACATGGCGCGATAAGCGTCTTCAACCCGGCCAACAAATCCCTTCTCGTCCATCAATGCACTTTGTTCCATCTTGGCCCGCATGTTGGCGCGTGTTTCAGCAAGCGCTGGGATGTCGCTGGCAAGTTTCACGGCAATGTCGATATATTCTTGTTCCGTGTGCGCAACCCATTCGCCAAACCCGCCGCCGCGCAAAATCGCACCGCCAAGTGTGCCAACACTGGCCCGGTTGTACAGGGTCACATAGGGGTTGCCCATATAAAGGTGCTCAAATAAGGTCGTGCCCGAATTATGCGGGAAACAATCCAGTGCGATATCAATTTCGCGCAGAACGTCCCAAGGCGGGCTGTTGAAGCCGAGAATAAGCAGATCCGCGTCAACACCGTACTTTTCAAACTTTTCAATTAGTTTGTTGCACATGGTTTGATTGCCAAAATTTCGGCTATCGACCCGCAATTTAGAATTTGGCACGGCTTTCAAGATTTCTGCCCAAACGCGAATGGTTGGATCGTTCAGCCGTACGGAACGTGAAAGGGTGCAAAAGGTGACGTATCCGTTCGCGAGAGCTGGTAGGGGAGAGACCTCCCCCATGTTATCAGCGGGCCGATATACCACAGAAAGTCCATCCAGCCGCCAAACTTCGCGTTCGCCAAACAAATGGTCCTGTTCCTTGGGTGTCGCATTGTCATCGCCCATATAATAGTCAATCGCCGGCATTCCAGTTGTGTATCCAAAATCCAGCCAATGGAGTGACACCGGCGCTGGTTTGGGTGCAAAAATCCGCAGTCTATTTTCCTTAGTGTGCCCGGCAATATCAACAAGAATGTCGATTTTGTCTTCTCTTATTCGATCCACCAATTGCTCGTCAGTCATGCCTTTTGTGAAGATAAAGTGATCACTGTTGGCCTTGTACCGTTCCGTATATTCATCTGTTTTGGCGATGCCGGCATAGGCGAACACTTCGAAATTCTCATGCGTAGCATTGTCGAACAAGGGCATGAGATGATAACCAACAGCATGGCGATAAAATGTTGGAGCTACATACCCAACACGAATACGTTTTTCAGGGTCTGGAACATTTTTGTGGGGAACATGGCTCTCCAACAACGGTTCGCAAAAAGTTTCATTAAACCACCTGTATTTTCTAAATATTTCTTCGCCACTTTTGGCGGGGTCATAGTTCGCTGTGAACAGCATATTTGAAATGGCATCTGTATAATTGGGATTAATATCCAATGCTTTTTCATACATATTCTGGGCGTCGTCGAACTCACCAAATTCTTGGTGCAAAATGCCAAGGCTATTGTAAGCTTGATACAAGTCATTTTTAAGATCAATTGCATTTAAATAGGAAGCACGCGCCAATTCCAATTCACCAAAACGCATGTAAGCGTTGCCCAAATTACTATGCATAAGTGCAGAGTTCGGCGCAATTTCTACCGCTTTGAGTAAGCTGGGGATTGCTGAACCCGCCTGGCCCTTAGCCAGCAACGCAACACCGTGATCATTATAAGCGTATGCAAAGTCAGGCTTTATGGTGAATGCGCCTTCATAGCAGGCCATTGCATCGTCAGATTGACCAACCGCTGCAAATGAAAGACCTAAATTGTAGTAGGCGACGGCTGAGTTTGGATTGAGCTCTGCTGCTTTTTGAAAGAAGGCAATCGAGTCGCCGGCGCGACCAGCATCACGCAGGGCCTGGCCGTAATTTGAATAGGCTTCTGCAAAATCTGGTTTTGCTTCAATTACCTTTTCGTAAATCGTGATTGCTTGATCAAACTTGCACGCACGTTGCAATGCGCGAGCCAAGTTGTAGTGCAACATCAAAAAATTGGGTTGAACAGTAAGACCTTTTTCATAGGCGACTACGGCGTCTTCATGTCGTCCAGCAGCTTCATAAATATTACCCAGATTGTTGTGGGCCTCCGCCATCTTTGGATCGATTTCAAGAGCCCTGCGCGCGGCAGACACCGCTGCGTCATAGTCTTTCACTTCTTTGTGCAAAATGCTAAGACTATTATATGCCACCGCAAAATTTGGATCTATTTCAATAGCAGCTTTATGGGACTTTATCGCCGCATCAAAATCGCCAACTCCCTTATAGGCAAGTCCCACCACATTATGGAAATTGGGGCTGGTTGGGTTTGCATTTACAGCTTTTAGAAGAAATGGGAGCGCTTGTTCATTACGTCCCAATTGATGCGCTAATGTGCCGAGAAGATGATTTGCCTCAGGATGATTTGGTTGAAGTTCCAAGATCTTCCGATATTGACCTTCAGCTCCTTGTAAATCGCCGGTTTGATGAAGCTGAATGCCGGATTGTAGCAGTTGAGTAACATCGCCACCGGCAGAACCGCCGCCCTTTTTGGCCATCTTTTTTTGCTGTCGCCTGAGCGCTCTGTTCATGCTCATTTCCAAATGTAAAAAAGAATCATTATCAATAGTGGCACGGCAAGACTAACCGCGCCAAATATTATGAGTTGGGCCATGACTTGCACACACATGGCTTGTGTGCAGATGACGTATGACTTGCCATAAATCACCAAATAGCCTTTGACAAAAATCAATGAAGCACTAGCCTTTGAAAATCGAATCAAGAGAACAAAAATAACATGGCGACACCACCGCTGCTGATATTGGGCAATGTAAACCCGGAGCTAATTATCGGTACGCTGGCCGAGTGGCCTGAGTTTGAAAGCGAAACGATGATGACGCTGTCAAACTTGCGGGCTGGCGGGGCAGCGGGCAATACCGCTTTGGCCATGTCGGGGTTGGGCGTAGAACACCGTCTGATTGCTTCGGTGGGTGACGACCAATTGGGACGCTGGCTCAAAAATGAGTTTCAGCCCGGCACGTCAAGTTGGACGGCCACGCCTGAAAAAACGTCGATATCAATTACCATTGCTCATGAAAAGGGCCGAGTTTTCCTGACAACCAAGGGGCATTTATCGTCCGTTCCCGTTGATTCTATGCTGGATGCAATCCCACCAGCCACCTCGAGGTCCTCGTTCGCATTGGTTACCGGCACAAATCTAATGCCAGGGGTGACTGCGGGCATGGGGCAGCTATTGACTATGCTTACAGCCATGGGGTGGACTACGGTATTTGACCATGGTCGTCCGCCCGAAGGGTGGAACGAAGATACAATTTCGGTCTATCGATCCTGGGCCCGTACAGCCGGCATCATTATCCTTTATGGCGCAGATCTATGTTCTGTGATGCAAATGGATGATGTCGATGCGGCAGAAAAAGCACTGGTAAGCACGTTAGAAGATCACCAAATTCTCGTTGTTTTGCACGGCCTGACACGTGTGAATGCCTTTTACCGCAACAAAAAAGCCACGGCGACCTGCGAAGAAGTTGTGTCTGACGATACAATCGGTTTTGGCGATATATTCAATGCCGGTTTCCTCAATTCATTTATGATGGGTGAAGGGTTGCAAACCGCCATTGAATCCGGCCTCACTGTTGCAACAATTGCGGTGGAAACGTCGCCGCGACTCTATGGTGTTTTCGTCGATTAACGACCGGCATGTTGTTTGGCAAAACCCGAAAAAACACTCCATCCACATACGCAGATTCTGCAATCTACCCCCTATTTTCGGCAGAACAAGGCCATAATCTTGCGAAATGCAGATTCAAATTACCGGTCTTTTATCCATTGTTTTCAATCGATTGACATGAATTTATCGCAGTTTTGTGAATATCAAACGGGTCGTAGGTAACTTTTTGGTTGCAAAATGGTATCTTATTGGTTCTATTTATAGCTGAGGGAGGCCTGTCTTATGCAGCAGAATGCGCTAAGCGGTGAAAGTAATTGGGATCGGTTTGATCTGATGTCCGCAATTTTGCCATTGGCAGATAGTGGTGCGACGAAGTTGACCCCGATCTATAAGAAGTTGCACAGCGCTTTGAAGAACGCCATCGATCATGGTGTGCTTAGTGACGGCGATGAGTTGCCTTCTGAAAAACAACTTTCCAGTGCATTTGACATGCCTACAAATTCCGTTCGCCGCGCGCTTAAGATGTTGTCTGGCGAAGGGCTAATCGCCAAACAATCTGATGATACTTTATGCGTTAATGGCCGGTTGGCGGCGCCATTGTCCAAATCTGGCGGATTTACAAAGGACAATGCCCAAAACGGTCATGAAACACATTTCGACTTGTTGGGGTGCGCCGTCGGCGAACCAACAGCAAACGAAATCGATATGTTGGAATTAGCACCTGGTGAATTGGTGTCGCGCGTTCATCGCGTGCGGTTCAAGTCGGGTAAGGCTGTTTGTGTTGAACTGGCTTGCCTACCGGCTGACGTGCTTGAAAACATCACGGAATTTTCAGGGTCGCTTTACAGCTATTTGGATGCACGCGGCTTAAAGCCAAGCCGCGGTGTTCAGCGGGTTCGTGCTGAACTTATGCCAAAATCTGCCGCACAGCATTTGGGCGTGTCGCCCGGTTCGGCATGTCTGTTTGTTGAACAGCAAAGTTTTCTGCAATCGGGTGCTCCTATTGAATATGTGCAAACCCATTATCGGGGTGATGCATATGACTTTATTGTTGATATTGAGGTGGGTGCCTAATGGCGGACATTAGAGAGCCTGCAGTGCTTGACCATGCCACAACTAGTGTTGCGACGCTGTTGCGTAATGCCACGATTTTTGACGGCGAAACATTTGTTCGCGATCACTCGGTTCTGGTCGAAAATGGCAAGGTTGTGTCAATCGCACCCGACAATGGCCAATCCCACGGCGCGCTGCTGGTCGAGGATTTGAAAGGGCAACTTCTGGTGCCCGGCTTTGTTGATGTTCAAGTCAATGGCGGCGGCGGCATCATGTTTAATGATGAGCAATCGCTCAACGCATTGAACACAATAGTTTCAGGGCACAGAAAATACGGCTCTACCACTTTGTTTCCTACCTTTATCACTGATAGTTTTGAGCGCATGCAAGCTGCAGCTCAAACGATCAAAGAAGCTGTGAGTGCTGATTTGCCGGGCGTGCGCGGTGCGCATTTCGAAGGACCATATTTTTCCATGGCGCGGCGGGGTGTTCATGCCCAGCAGTACATTCGATCTTTGGACGAGGGGGCTTTTGATCTGTTCACACAGGACGGACTTGGCGCTGTCATCGTCACGTTGGCCCCCGAAGAAGTCCCTAACGAATTTATTACTGCATTAAACGACGCTGGCGTTCGGGTATGCGTGGGTCATTCTAGCGCCACGTATGATCAAGCGAGCGCAGGTTTTGACGCGGGCATTTCTGGTGTGACCCATCTTTACAATGCCATGGCGCCGATGGAAAATCGGGAACCCGGCATTGTTGGCGCGGCCTATGATCGCGAAGAGATTTATTGTGGATTGATCGTTGATGGTCATCATTTGCACCATGCGACCGCCAGAACAGTAACGCGTTGCAAATCGACATCGCACATTATGTTGGTGACGGACGCTATGGCGACTGTTGGCTCAGACAAAAAGAGTTTCAACCTTTATGGCACAGAGATTTTTGCCGAAAATGGTCGTCTTGCTACTGCAGAAGGCCGTCTTGCTGGCTCAGATTTGAACATGATGGATGCTGTGCGCCTAACCCGTGATGAGTTGGGTGTGGAATTTGGTGAAGCGTTGCGTATGGCTTCACTTTATCCAGCAACCTTTATGGGTCTAGAAAACCAAATTGGTCGTATTGCACAAGGATATGACGCTGATTTTGCCCTGATCGACAGCGCGAGCGACAAAGTCGTTCGCACTTGGATCAAAGGTGAGGGAGCAGACAGCTAATGCCTTATTGCTTTGACATAGGTGGCACTAACATTCGTTTCGGCATGCCGGAACGCGATGGTAATGTGCCGGTCATTGCATCGGTGGCCACGCCGACAAATTCACTTGCTGCCTTCGTTGATGCGGTGGCGAAATTGATTGAAACGCATGGCAACGGACGTCATCAATCGATTGCGATTTCTTTGACTGGCGTTGTTCACCCTGAAACCCATAAAGTGCGGGTTGCCAATATTCCTGCGATTGATGGTACGGATATTGCCTTTGAACTGACCAAGAAAACCGGGCTGCCAGCCATTGTTGCTAACGATGCTGATTGTTTGGCATTGGCGGAAGCTAAGGTTGGCATTGCGAAAAACGCGCGCAATTTGTTTGCGATCGTTCTAGGAACAGGTGTTGGCGGTGGCATTGTTATAGACGGACAAATTGTTTCCGGCAGCAATGGGGCCGCAGGCGAGTTCGGGCATGGCCCTGTTGTTGACCCAACGGCTGCGGGAACAATTCAAAGCATCGGGCATTTCAAATGCGGATGTGGTCAAATCGGTTGTCTTGATACTGTCGGCGGCGCACGCGGTCTTGAAAAAATCCACACGAAACTTACTGGGGAAGTTTCCTCAAGCGAAGAGATTGTTAAAGCGTGGCTTTCTGGCGATGACGCGGCAAGCAAAACTGTAGATGTTTGGTCTGAGATTTTGGCCGGACCGATAGCGATGCTGGTCAACTTTTTAGGCCCAGAAATCATCCCAGTTGGCGGCGGGTTGGCCAATGCTGGCGCGCTTATTGCATTGTTGGATCAAAAAGTGCGCAACCGGACACTGTTCCCGCAAGAACACGCCCTTATTGTCCCCGCACAATTCTCAAAGAATGCTGGCTTGGTTGGTGCTGCTCACCTTGTTGCCCCACAAATTCAAGGGGTGGCATAATGAGCAAAATCACTCTTGAAGTCTGTGTGGATAGCCTTGCGTCGCTCAAAGCGGCCAAGGATGGTGGCGCCGACCGCATCGAACTTTGCGCTGCCCTAAGCGAGGGTGGTTTAACCCCAAGCGCGGGCTTTATGCGCGCAGCAAAAGAACTCGGCATTTCAACACACGCAATGATCCGGCCGCGCGGCGGCGATTTTTGCTATTCAGCGCAAGAATTGCAACTCATGCTCCAAGATATAGAGTATGCCACACAGGTTGGGCTTGATGGCGTTGTAGTAGGCGCATCACTTGAAAATGACCAACTAGACCTTGTTGCTTTGGAGCAGTTGCGGTTAGCGGCTGGGCAGATGGAATGCACCCTTCATCGCGCCATTGATCTCACGCCAAATCCCGTTGCTGCTGTGGAGCAAGTCATTGAAATTGGCTTCACCCGGATATTGACGTCTGGTGGCAAAAAAACGGCCACAGATGGCGCGAAAACCATTGCCGAAATGAACGACATTTCCGCTGGACGTATTCAAATTATGCCTGGCTCTGGCATCAGTTCACAAAATGCTGTTTCTATTTTGAATATCACCAACGCGAATGCGCTGCACGCGTCTTGTTCTAAGTGGAGCACAACAGCTTCTGAGCAAGCGATTGCGATGGGTTTTGCGCATGAAAATGGCGCACGCGAAACAAGCGTCGACACGGTAAAAACGTTGCGTAAAACTGTTGATTCTTTTGTACGGGAGGCAGCTTATGTTTAGCGCCCCTGCAATCCGAATTGGACAGGTTTTTGCGGGCCTGTCTGCGAAATTCCGCGAAAATGAAAATAAATTTCATAAATTCACTTCTTTAGACGTCAAATTCGTTGACCATGGGAAAAATATGGCACAATATGAGAAAATAAATTACATGTTGTGTCTTGGGAGGTCAGCCACATGATGAGAATTGGTATAGTCGGGCTCGGCTACCGTCTGGGCTATTTGGCTCAGGTCATTGGGCAGACTCAAAAAGACGTGGAATTTGTCGGCTATGTCGACCCATCACCCGCTGGTTTGCCATTGGTTACTGGCGAGGGTGTTGAAGGTCTGAGCATCGATAAATCGGTGTTGCAGTCGTTCAATCCGGGCCGTCAATTTGACAGTCTTGAGCAAATGATTGAAGAGGGAAATCTTGATCTATTGATGATCGGTTCCCCAAACCACATGCACCTCGAGCACATCCGCATTGCTATTGAAGCTGGTGTGAAAACCTTCACCGAAAAACCGGTCGTAACGACCGAAGCAGACACATTTGAGTTGCTCGATTTGTTGGCCAAACACGGCGGAAATACAGATCAGTTGATGATTGGTCTTGTCCTACGCTACGCACCTCTTTACCGCGACTTGATCAAGGCGCGTGACGAAGGTGTTTTGGGTGATATTGCTTCTATCGAGGCAGCTGAACATATCGCGCCATATCATGGTGGATTTTTCATGCGTGACTGGCGTCGTCACTCGAAATATTCGGGTGGCTTTATGTTGGAAAAATGCTGTCACGATATCGATCTTTATAACGGTCTTGTTGGAAGTCGCCCGATCCGCGTTGCAAGTTTTGGTGGTCGCAAGAGCTTTGTGCCGGCGCGCGAAACTGAAAATGATGTGGCTGTCTACCAATCCAAACCGTCTGGCTGGATGGGTTCGGATAAAGTGTTCAGTGGCGATGGAGATATCATCGACTATCAAACGGCCATTATCGAATATGAAGGTGGCGAGAACTTATGTTTTCACACCAACATGAACGTGCCAGATGAATTCCGTCGGTTTGCTGTCATTGGCTCAAAAGGCATGGCAGAGGGTGACTTTATTCGAAATTTCTTTAAGCTAACGGACGCTAAGTCGCGTGAAACGCTTGAAGATAAGAGTTATGCCGTATCCGATCTGTCGGCCCATTACGGAGCTGACGAACAAATGATCGCTGACATTTTTGCACACATTAGAGATGGTGTTGCATTGCCTGTGTCCATTTTGGATGGACTCGCAGCAGGCCTAACAGCGATTAAACTTGATGAAGCCCGTCATTCGCGCCAGGTCTTGGACCTTACGGCGATGTGGGCAAGGTTTGACAATTTTAACCTGCGTAATGGGGAGGTTGCATAAATGCAATCACTTGGGGGACGCCCAAACATATTTCCATACCTGCTTCTGCTGCCAGCGCTGATTATCACGCTGTTCATCGTCGCATGGCCTTTGGCGGAAACAGTTCGGCTGTCCTTCACAGATGCATCATTGAAGCCGGTAACGAACTATATTGGGTTTGAGAACTACGAGAAGATCTTTGCGAAGAACTTCCCTGAAGTTATCGCGCGGACCTTTTATTGGATGGGGCTTTCTGTAACATTCAAAATGGTCGTCGGCGTTGCCGGGGCAATGTTGCTCAACTCTGCCATTACGGGCCGTGGATTTTTCCGCCTGTTGGTTATGCCACCCTGGATTGTGCCGATTGCGATTGGCGTGTTCATGTGGCGCTGGATGTATAATGGCCAATTCGGCATGATTTCTGGTGTTGCACAACATCTAGGTATTTTGTCGGGACCGTTTGAGTTCTTGGCCACCCGAGACGCTGCCTTTTATTCAACCATCGTCACCGATGTTTGGGTAGGCACCCCAATGGTCACAATTTACTTGCTTGCTGCCATGCAGTCTATTTCCTCCGATCTTCATGAGGCTGCATGGGTTGATGGGGCGAGCCGGATGTACCGGTTCCGCCGCATCACGTTACCTTTGATCATGCCTGCGGTTGCCACCATGGGTCTACTGTCAGCAATTTGGACATTCAACTCTTTCGATATCATTTGGATTTTGACCGAGGGCGGACCACGTAACGCAACAACGACAATGATCATCGACACCTACAAAACAGCGATCTCTCGCTTCAAATATGGTGAAGGCGCAGCACGTGCTGTGATGATTGTGATCTTCTTATCCTCATTCGCCGGGTTCTATTTCTACATGATCTCGCGCTTTGCAAAACGGAGCATTGGCAATGATAAATAAGTATAAATGGTGGGAAAAAGTTGGCATTTATGCCGGCATCGTGATTTTCCTAAGTTTCACGCTTGCGCCTTTTGTGGAAGCATTTCTCGTATCCTTGCGCCCGTTGAACAAGATCAACTCTGTGCCCTACAAAGTCATCACAGAAGGCATGAGCTTTAACGCCTATATTACAATGTGGAACAGTGTGCCTAAGCTTTGGCTCTATATGTTCAACAGTTTCTTTGTGGCGACAGCGGTTACCTTCATCGCATTGTTTGCGGTCATTCCTGCTGCTTGGGCGTTTGCGCGATTTGAGTTTAAAGGACGCGATGCGTTCCTTGGCGGTTTCCTTGCCATCAACATGGTTGGCGGCGCGGTGCTGATTATCCCATTGTTCAAACTCATGCTCGCGTTGGGCTTGTTGAACACTTATTGGGCAATGATCATTCCAGGGGCTGCATTTTTGATCCCAACCGGTATCTGGTTGCTGCGTTCTTACTTGATGAAAATTCCACGCGAGCTGGAAGAAGCGGCTTGGGTCGATGGCGCATCACGCCTCTATATCTTGCGTCGCGTGATTATTCCTATCGCAATGCCCGGCATTGTGGTGGTGGCGATTGCGACCTTTATTGGCGCTTATGCACAACAGTTCTTGTTCGCTCTAACGTTCAATTCATCGAGCGATCTTAATCCACTACCTGTGGGTATTTATCAGTTCTTTGGTCGTCAAACAGTTCTTTGGAACGAGTTGATGGCTGCGAGTTTGGTCGGCATCTTGCCAGTGTTGATCATCTACATCTTCCTCCAGCGCTATATCATCGCTGGCCTAACTGCAGGCGCGGTGAAGGAGTAGGAGGGATGTTACTATCTTGGCAATCAAAAGGGAGTTCACAATGAAACTTGCAAAATTAATGCTTGGCGGTGCGGTACTACTTACTGCTGTGTCTGGAGCATATGCTGAAGACAAAATGCTGCACATGATCCAGTGTGGCGACAATACTTGGGGTGGCGATTTCGCAGAAGCTCACATGGCTGAGTGGGAAACTGCTAACCCAGGTTACAAAATCAATCTTGAGTATGTTCCTTGGGGACAGTGTCAAGATAAAGCCACGACTTTGGCTTCTGCGGGTAACCCACCAGCACTTGCTTACATGGGTTCACGTACGCTTAAGCAATTGTCATCAAACGGCTTGATCGTTTCTCTTGACTACACCGATGAAGAAAAAGCAACGTACGCTGCGCCTGTTCTTGGAACAGTTACAGCAGACGGCAAAATTTGGGGTGCACCACGTGCGTTCTCAACAAAAGCTCTTTATTGGAACAAAGATTTGTTCAAAGCTGCTGGCCTAGATCCAGAAGCTGGTCCAAAGACTTGGGACGAAATGTATAACGCTGCCGCAGCGATTAAAGAAAAAACTGACGCTGATGGCTTCGGTATTGCTGCTGCGTCATTTGACAACACCATGCACCAGTTCATGAACTACGTGTACACAAATGGTGGTGAAGTGATCAACTCAGACGGTGAGATCGTATTTAACTCACCAAACAACGTTGAAGCACTTGAGTTCTACGGCAAAATGGCAACGGTTGCTCAACCTGGTCCAGTTGCTTATGACCGTGCGAAACTTACACCATTGATGGTTGAAGGCCGCATCGGCATGTATATCGATGGTCCTTGGGCACGTGCTCGTCTAGCTGACATCAACTTTGGTGTGACAGGCGTTCCAGCTGGTCCAAAAGGTGGTGCTGGTACATTGTTGATCACTGACTCATTGGCAGTGTTTGCAAATTCTGGTGTTGAAGCTCAAGCTGTTGATTTGGCTAAGTTCCTAACGAACCCAGAAAACCAGTTTGCGTTCGAACAAGCTGCTGGCCTTACACCACTACGTAATGTTGCTGGTGTTGCTGACATGGTAGCGGAAGACCCAACTTGGTCTGCGTTCCTTGACACAATCCCAACAGGTGGTCCAGAGCCTTTCGTAACTGATTACATTGGTCTTCAGGACGTTATCAACGAAGCAATCCAAGCCGTTATCTTGGGTGAAGCTACTGCTGCTGATGCTGTTGCTGAAGCTGCTGAAGCACTTGAAGAATACAAATAAGCAAAACCTAGTGAGATCCGGCCCATCCGGGTCGGGTCTCACCCTTGAAATTTAAGTGAACGGGGAGAACGGCCGTGGGTCAACTCAAGCTCGACAATGTAAAGAAAAGTTTCGGTACGGCCGAAGTCATCAAAGGCGTTTCATTAGACGTCAAACATGGTGAGTTCATCGTATTTGTTGGGCCGTCAGGCTGCGGTAAGTCGACCTTGCTGCGCATGATCGCCGGCCTTGAAGAAATCTCCGAAGGTGATGTGCATATTGACGACCGGATCGTTAATGCATTGGCACCTGCCAAACGCGGGATTGCCATGGTGTTTCAATCCTATGCGCTTTACCCGCACATGACAGTTTATGAAAATATCGCGTTCCCATTGCGCGTCGACAAACTCTCAAATGAAGAAGTCGACAAAAAAGTAATGATCGCTGCGAATATTTTGGAGCTAGGACCGCGCTTGCAGCATAAGCCAGGCGAGTTGTCTGGTGGTCAGCGCCAACGTGTGGCCATTGGCCGGGCGATTGTGCGCGAACCAAGCGTGTTCTTGTTCGATGAACCATTGTCTAACCTTGACGCGGCGCTTCGGGCGACCATGCGTGTTGAACTGACAAAACTGCATCATGATCTTGATGCAACGATGATTTATGTGACCCACGATCAGATCGAAGCTATGACCATGGCCGACCGGATTGTGGTGTTAGACGCGGGCATGATTGCTCAAGTCGGCACGCCGCTCGAGCTTTATCACAAGCCTGACAATCTCTTTGTCGCGGGCTTTATCGGCAACCCGAAAATGAACTTCATTCAAGCTGAGTGTACAGGAACAACCAAAGACGGCGTGACCGTTAAAGTTGGTGATGCTGGCGAAGTTACGGTGCCTGTTATTCCGCGTGGCGACCTTAAAGGCAAAATGCTGACATTGGGCATCCGTCCGGAGCATACGCGCTTGAAAAAGTCGGACATTGAGCTTCAACTTCACGCAAACGTTGTTGAGCGGTTGGGCATCCACACCGTGACATACGCGAACCTACCCGGCGACACAGAAGTGTTCTGTACCGTTCAGGAAGGCACAGCACCAATCAAAGCAAACGCGGAATTTAGCATCGGTGTAAATGCAGTTGATTGCCATCTGTTCGATACGGACGGACAGGCGTTTGAACGCACAATCGATCTTTCAAACTTGGGTCTGCCAGACGCCGCCTAATGGCAGTGTTGAGCAACGCTCAAACTTAAATCCCCACGACCCAAAAGCCCCGTTCTAGAACGGGGCTTTTATTGTTTTAACAACGATCAAATTTGTAACGCCACATGCGAGTCCTTGCCGGGGCGTTAGCTTAGCGGAGACAAAATATCAGGCGATTGCAATATTCCTTTTGCGATCATCGATGCCATCGTCTCCCCGTCAAAATAGCGCTCCTCGACAATTTTACCGTCCGCCCATTGCTGCCAACATAGTCCATTAATTGTGTGCCGTTCTCCATCACCGCTGACAAACGAGGTAAGATTGCGAAAAACACAAATTTCTTTGCCTTCGTCAATCGCGAGATCTTCGATAGCTCCGTCTATAGATTTGGCCGCAAGAATATACCGTTCCTGCTTTGACCGTGCTTCAGGTCCATCTTTGGCAAAAAGCTGATCGTTTGCATACATGACCCCGTCAGATGCGAAGAATTGATCCAATGCCTCAAGTGGTTCGCCAGCGTTAAGCAATTTGATCTGTGCGTTCACACCAGCAGCAAATGATTTGGCGGTCATGTTTTGATTTCCTATCTGTTCAATTAGAACAAATATAGAACATACAACTGCGCTTCTCAATGCTTTTTTTCTAAGGTGACCAGATTAGCTTGGGGCCAACCCTAGCCTTAACCCTATTCAGTTCGGATTTCTGCGGTGCCTTCCAAATGCCAGACTTTGGCAACGATCTGCCACCCGTCTTTACCCAGGATGAATGAAAGGTGGTCCGCGAAAATATTCTCATGGGCGTGAAGACGGAGTTTTACGGTGGCGCTCATTTCAGAAAGCCAGTCAATTGTGATGATCTCATCGCTGCGTTTTTGCTTCACACTGGCAGGTGAGGGACGACTCGCCACGTCTGCCCGAAAGCTTGCAATTGGGTCGACGAATATTTCGCCATTGTCAGCATCAAATAGACTGGAAGCAGGGTGAAACACCGCGTCCAGTTTCTCAACGTCACAATAATAAATCGCGTCTAAATAAGTGGAAATAGCGTCGAGCAAGTCTTGATGGTTGATCATGTGTTGGCTCCTATGTTGGAGCCAACTTCAATGAATTCATGAAAACACGCCAGTGGCAGGAATGCCAATGTTCGTCAACAATCCGCCAATGTTTATCAATGCTGCTCATCCGGTGGCACCCAATAGGGTATTCCCAAATCGGTACTACCAAACTCGACCGCGTGCTGCGACCTCGATCTTGCGATCAAATTCACCGTCCATATGGACGTAGATATTGTCCATCAGGTTGGAAACAACACAGGTGTGATTGGGAATAATCCGAATTTTCTCGCCGATCTTTGGCTTGTCTGTGCAAGCGGATAAATCAACAACCGCATGTTCCTCCGACAATCCAGTGATTACCGCTTCGGGATAATCAACGACATATCCAAAGTCAGTAAACCCAAGCAAATCGGAGGTGAGGGCCTTTGAGCCCGCGTCCAGTACCGCACGGTCATCAGTCGGACGAGAAACCACTGTTGTCAAAATATGCATGGCGCAATCGTCGAAGCCGCAATGCCCCGCACGCACCAATGACCGGTCATTGTAGATGTAAGTTCCTGCGCGGTATTCATTGGCAATGGTGGAGCGCTCTGCTGCAAACAGGCTTGGTGAACCGCCCGTTGAAAACGTTTCGCATTCAATATTGTCGGCTTTCAGTAAACCTGCAGTTTGAGCGAAAAATGTCTCGACATCATCTTCTGTATTGGGCAACGGATAAGTCATTAACCCGCCAAAATGCACTCCGTCTTGGCCATCGATATATTTCGCTAGCTTGGCAGCCTCTTGCGGTGTTTGCACACCACAACGTTGGCCACCTGTGTCGCACTCAACAAGCACGCGAAGAGGTCGAGAGGAATCGAATGTTTTGGCTAAACCGTCAATTGTTGTCTGACTGTCGGCGACGACACCAAGCTTGATACGTGCGTGCAGTTTTTTCAGAGCCGCAAGTTTCTCGTCGCCCAAAATGTTGAAGGTCAACAAAATGTCGTCGATGCCAGCGTCAGCGAATATCTCCGCTTCAGAGATTTTTTGGCATGTGATGCCAATTGCGCCCGCATCAAGTTGTTTCTTGGCAAACTCTGGAATTTTGTGCGTCTTAATATGTGGACGCGCCTTTAAGCCCGCTTGATCCATGTATTTTTGCACCCGTGCGATATTCTTATCGACGATATTCTCGTCGATTAAAACCGCAGGGGTGGTGAGTGAATAAATAGATGCATCTTGTGCCATAAAGCTTACCCAGCGTTTTTGCGAAACCAATTACCTTGCAAATAATCTAACTTGCGTTTGAAAGTCCATGCGGATCTTCAACCATCGGCCAAATATCTTTTGGCGCTTTCTTATAATCGTTGGTCGCTGGATTATTTGGATAGGGCTGTCCTGCGGAGCAATATAATATTTTTGCAGCGATTGGCGCAAATGAATCATAAAAATGATTTGTCGATTTGATCAGCAAAATGTCCTTAGCGGCATAATCAATGCCGGCAACCACAAATAGGCTCTTGTCAAAACTTTGCGCGCGCGTTGAATTTAGCACGACTTCCATGCCGTCAAATTCGATGGTGGCGATGTTGCCCATGGGCACATAGCTATCGCCAAATTTTTGTTCAGCATTTGCAACAAGCTTTTTAATGGTGACGGTTTTATCAATTGGATCGCCCGTAAAAGGCGCCGATTTGGCACCGAACCGCAAGGGAATGGTTGCCCCTTCACCCGCAGCAAAACAAATTTGCACCGCAATTGGGTCCCAAATGGTGCCAACAGCAACATTGGTCGCGCGCTCATCAATCAGCTTTTGCAGAATAACCGTGGCGTCACCGGCAGTGCCACCACCCGGATTATCCCACACGTCCGTAATAACAACTGGCTTGTCTGCGTCGTGCGCCAAATCAAGAGCGGAGCGAACAGCTTCATGCTTGTCCAGTTGGGCTGGCATCACTTTTCCGCGCATGGCGAACAGTTGCAGTCCCAATTCCCGCGCAAGCCTGTCGCCCTTCGTTGAGTTATTATCTGTAACAACAACAAGCTTACTGCCCATTTCAGGCACATCAGATGCCATAAATCCATGAATGACCGAAATCGAGAGCACTTCAGTGTCAGTATTTTCAATTTGCACGATGTCATCAATAAATGAGCGCATAGGCTCAAATGATGTCGGGAAAACATCGATCATTTTGCAATCAAATACTGACACTGAAGGCTTCACTTTACCCGCGATTGTCTCGTCAAGAATGCGCAGCAAATCTTGCGCGCGCTCAACAAAGTCGGTGTGCGGGAATTCTTTAAAGGCAACAAAAAAGTCTAAGGCATCAACGCGCTTGGTGGTCAGCTGGCTGTGCGGGTCAAACGTGCAACAAACGATTATATCTGGCCCAACAATTTCGCGAACTTGAGTTAAAAGATCGCCTTCTGGATCATCATAGCCATTGGCGACCATCGCGCCGTGCAATCCCAACACCACGCCGTCAACTGGCATGGCGTTTCGCAATTGGTCCAAAATTTCGTCCCGAAGGCTTTCATACGCTTGTTTGTTGATCAATCCAGCCGGGTCCGCCCAGGCTGCAGTGCCCTCAATCCATTCCCAACCACGATCCTTTGCCCAACTGCGCCCTTCGGTCAGCGGTGCTGAACAAAGAGTGGGGGTTTCGGGATGTTCACCAGGTTTCGCATATAGGGAAGCCTCAAACCCTCGCCGATCTATCGCAATGGGCGAGAAGGTGTTGGATTCGGTGGCCAATACTGCGGTGAAAAATCGTTTGGACATAATCGTTCTGGCCTAACCCATTGGATTGGGCAAATAGCCGTTAAAGCCAGCGATCTTCCAAGACCCATCGACCCGGTGGCAATAATAAACTGTTTGCCAGTTCATAATGTCCTTTGTGCCGTCCGTTTTGGTGATGAAGCCATCAAACTTTTTATGGACGATGGCACGATCTCCATTGATTTCAATATCACGCAACACAGTCGCGGAAAAAATGGCTGTGCGCGGATCGTCGCTAAAGCTCTGTTTTTGGAAATCTTGTGCTTGGCGTAACCACTCATCTCGATATTCATCAAGCGACGGAAACGCTAATCGCCAATGGTCAGGATTGGCAGTGTTGTGCCCGTGAACACCCATAAAACGGTCTTTGGCGAAGTCGTTTTCAACCATTAACCAATCAGCGCCAAGAAATGCTGTTATGTCGCGGTCGACCAACATTTCCCAAATCGCATGACGGTCGGGATCAGATTTAGGGAATGGATTTGTAAATTGTGATGACATGGCAAATTATTTTCATTTTTGACAATTTTTCTATGGAAAAACTCGCCTAATTCTGTTGATATGTCAATCAACAAGAAAATAATTTACATAAATTCTTTGGAGAACATCAATGTCACTTATCCGTTACGGCGCAGAAAAAAGCGGCGCAGGAGGCCAAAATCTACCTTTCGCTCGGGCAGTAGAAGCTGACGGTTGGCTGCATGTTTCGGGCCAAGTTGCTATGATAGACGGTGAAGTTGTCGGCGGCAACATTGTTGAACAAACCCACGTTGCAATTAAAAATCTGCTCGCCATTCTTGACGAAGCTGGTTACGGAACTGAGCACATTGTGCGTATTGGTGTTTGGCTGGATGACCCGCGCGATTTCTGGTCTTTCAATGGCGTGTATAAAGACTATTTTGGTGAGCATCCGCCCGCGCGCGCCTGTGTACAATCTGCCTTAATGGTGGATTGTAAAGTTGAGGTCGACTGCGTTGCTTTCGATGCAACCAGAAAATCACGGGGTTAGCGCATACCCGATGGTTGATATTTTAGGCACATTGCAGCGTGAAATGGATGGGCTCTCTCGTTCAGAACAGCGGATTGCGAACATCGTTTTTGATGATCGTCAGTTTGCGGTGAATGGCTCCATCATTGAACTCGCTGCGCGTGCCGAAGTTTCGCCGCCAACCGTTACGCGGTTTTGCCGCCGTCTTGGCTGCCAAAGCTTTTCTGAGTTTAAAGTTCGGTTGGCGCAAAGCGCGTTCATCGGGCAACGCTATGAAGAGCCGCATTCAAATGCCACAAATGCCAAAGAGGTCGTCGAAACAATTTTGACTCGTGCCCAGTCTGCGTTGCATGGCTTAAACGACAGTTTAGATTTGGTCGCCATCGAGGCGGCTGCGAACGCGATTGTAAATGCTAAGATGACCTATGCGTTCGGATCGGGCGGCAATTCTTCATTTTTCGCTGGGGAAGTTCAAAACCGTTTGTTCCGGTTGGGATTGCGTATTTCATCAACCAACGATCATCTGATCCAGTTGATGACCGCGTCCACCATGTCACAAGAAGATGTGGTGGTCGGCTTGTCTCTTTCCGGCAGAAACCGAGAGCTGGCAAGAGCGCTGGAAACCGCAAAAGGCTATGGCGCGACAATCATCACGATTTCAAAAGCCAATAGTTTGGTCGAAGAAATATCTGACACCAATATAGCGATCGATTTGCAAGAAGGCGTTGATGTGTTGCGCCCGTCGTCTGTGCGCTTTGCCTATATGGCTGCCGTTGACATTCTTGCGCATCTTGTCGCCATCAAAAGAAAAGACTTAGCGATTGAGCCGTTGCGACGGATCAAACGTCAATTGGTAACCTTTCGCGATGGCGATGACAGTCAACCTTTGGGCGATTAGCCAATCTTTAGTAGGAAATGATAATGACAAATAAAGTTGCAATTATCACCGGAGCTGGTGGAGACATTGGCCGATCTATTTCGGCACAATTGGCCAAGGATGGTTTTGCGGTTCTGTGTTTGGATATCGACGAAGCAAACAATATTCAGACCGTTGAAAAAATAGTCCAAGCAGGGCATGTCGCGAAGGCGTTGACCTGCAATATTTTGGATGAAACTGATCTGCAAAACATGCGGGCACTCGCATTGGAAATGGGTCAACCCACGGCTTTGGTCAATAATGTAGGCGCGATAACCGCCGCTTCTATTCAAGAAAGCACCATCGAAAACTGGCAGCGCGATTTTGATATCAATTTAAAAGGCGCGGTTGCGTGTTTTAAAACACTAGAGGCAGAGTTTAAAAGCGTTGGCGGTGTTGTCACCAACATTTCGTCCGTAAACGGTTTTGGCGTTTATGGACACCCCGGTTACAGCGCGATGAAGGCAGCCCTTGTGCATTTTACCCGCTTTAGTGCGGTTGAATATGGCAAGTTTGGTATGCGCATAAATGCCGTCGCACCAGGTACTGTGCGCACAAAAGCGTGGAACGAACGCGCTGAACAAAACCCACAAGTGTTTGAAGAAGCCAAACGTTGGTATCCTTTACAGCGTGTGGCTGACCCACAAGACATCGCCAATGCGGTGAGCTTTCTGAACAGTGATAGTGCAAGTGCAATTACCGGCGTTTGTTTGCCTGTCGATTGTGGCCTGACAGCAGGCCAAGCCGAATTAGCTGGTACCTTTTCCCAATCATCTGACTTTTAAGTTCAGAGTAAAAAAACAACGTTCACAATCAAAAACCCCGTTTGAGGAGTTTATCTAAGATGACATCACAATTCCGTCTGGACGCCATTTGGCGTGAAACTGACCCCGAAAACGGGTCTATGATCCTAACACTAACCAACCTTTCTGATCAGCCCATCAGTGACTTTCGCTTGGCCTATACGTCCCTCTTGCGTGTGTCAGATAAGCTTGTCACCCACGGCGCAAAATTCATTCGTCGGTTCGCCAATTTTCATGAGTTTGATCCCGAAGACGGCTTCACCTTAAAAGCTGGCGAAAGCTGGACCTTTGAACTTGAAAAACTCACCCATATTCCAAAGCACAGAAATGATGGCCCAAAAAGCGCCTACATAACTCTTAAAGACGGCACACATCACACTGTTTTGACAGGTGATATGGCCCTTGAAGGACGCGAAAGCAAAACCGCTGGCATTTTGGTGCCAGAGGGTAAATTGGAATTGCCGCTTGCACTAAGCCCTTGGCCAAATAATGTGTCGATTGATCAATTTTCAACGCCGCCTGTCGCGTTGGTTTTGACCGATGCGAGGCGCGCCGAGAAGGCAGCCGCCACAACCGTGAACGCGCTAAGTGATCGCTTGTTCACCGATCTCCCAAATCCGTTTTCGCTAATAGAAGTTGCAGGCGGACGGGCACTTCACCTGTTCAAAGACCTCGCACTAGCTGAAGAAGAATATCGTGTCGAATTTGCCGCTGATCAGGTCAGCCTACGTTACAGCTCCAATAAAGCTCTGATCAACGGTTTGGTGTCTTTGGCTCAAATCATAAATGGACCAAAAGCCGACGAATCGAAATTTAAGTTCCCAGAAATCGGCAAAATCAACGATGCGCCGAGATTTGGTTGGCGCGGTTCGCATTTGGATGTGTCTCGCCAATTCTACCCCTATGAGAGCGTCAAGCGTTTCATCGACATTCTTGCTTGGAACAAGCTCAACATACTGCATTGGCACCTAAGTGATGACGAAGGTTGGCGTGTCGAAATCAAAGCCTACCCAGAACTAACCGATGCTGGCGCAAAGCGCGGCGCAAATGAAAAAATGCCCGCACAGCTTGGTTCAGGATTTGAAACCTATGGTGGGTTTTACACTCAAGAGCAAATCAAAGAGCTAATTGCTCACGGTCAGTCTATCAATGTCGAGATTATGCCAGAACTGGACATTCCCGGCCATAGCACATGCGTTTTGACAGCTTTGCCCGATTTGATTGACCCGGACGAACCCGAAGAGAACTATCGCTCTGTCCAAGGTTATCCAAACAATGCAATTAATCCCGGAATTCCAGCAACGTACAAGTTCGTTGAAACCGTAATTGAAGAAGTGGCTGATTTGTTCCCATCAAAATACATCCATGTTGGCGGCGACGAAGTGGATGAAAATTCTTGGATGCAGTCACCGGCCGCTGAAAAGCTGATGAACGAAGAGCGTCTAAACGGCACGATGCAGGTTCAGGCGCATTTCTTGGGCAAAGTTCAAAAAATGATCAAGAAAAAAGGCAAGATTGTTGGCGGTTGGGATGAAGTTTCCCACGGCGGCGGCATCGAGAAAGAGGGCGGAACATTGCTCTTTGCTTGGCAAAAACCCGAAGTTGGCATCACATTGGCCGAGCAAGGCTATGACGTCGTGATGACGCCAGGGCAAGCCTATTATCTTGATATGGCGCAGTCAGAAGAATGGCAGGAGCCTGGTGCGAGTTGGGCTGGGACCGCGTCCCCTCAAACGACCTATGAATATGAAGCAGCGGGCGATTTCCCTGAGGAGTTAAAAGACCGTTTGAAAGGCGTTCAGGCTTGTATTTGGTCAGAGCACCTGATTTCAAAAGAACTGTTCAACCACATGGTTTTCCCTCGGCTGAGTGCGATCGCCGAAGCAGGTTGGACTTTGCCTGAGAACAAAGATTGGCTGCGTTTTGCAGCACAATCTCGCTACCTACCACGCCTGTAAGTGGTCTAATCATGCGAATTGCAGTAGGTGGTTTACATACCGAATGCAGCACATACACAAGTGTGCTGCAAAGCGTTAATGATTTTAAGGTCCTGCGCGGGCGGGACCTTTTCATCTCCGATTTCTTCAATTTTTTGCCTCAATCGGAAGCAACGATTGTGCCGCTCATTCATGCACGGTCAACGCCTGGCGGAGCCGTTTCGCGCGCCACATACGTCCAGTTTAAAACTGAGTTTTTGATGAAGCTAGAATTGGCGATTTCAGAAGCGCCAATTGACGGTTTGTATCTCGCGATGCACGGGGCCGTGCATGTTGAAGGCATGGTTGATGCCGAAGGAGACTGGATCGAAGCTGCGCGTAAGCTGGTCGGACCACATTGCCCGATTTCAGTTTCATTTGATCTACATGGCAATCTCAGTCAAAAAATCATTGACCAAATCGATATATTCACCGCCTTTCGCCATGCGCCTCACATTGACACGCAAGAAACGATGGAACGGGCACTCAATCACCTGATCAATGCGATTGATACGGGAGAGAAGTATTTCACCGGTTGGGCACCCATTCCAGTTTTGTTGCCCGGCGAACGCACCAGCACCGTTGATGAACCTGCGAAGTCGCTCTATGGCCAATTGTGGGACATCGACAAGGTTGATGGCATTTTGGATGCGTCACTAATGGTGGGGTATGTTTGGGCAGATGTTGAACGCGCCAACGCTGCTGCAGTTGTCACCGGCACTGACCGGAAGGCCGTTGCGCAACAGGTTGAAAACATTGCGCGTAGCTATTTCGATGCGCGGCAGGATTTTAAGTTTGGCCCTATTACCGGTCCCTTGGATGAGATGCTTGAAATTGCAAAAACGTGTGGCACATCACCCGTCATTTTAACAGATTCTGGCGACAATCCCGGTGGTGGCGGTGTTGGGGATCGGGCATGTGTACTTGCACATTGTGCGCACAACAACATCAAAGACGCGCTGATCATCGGGATTGCCGACGCACCAGCGGTGCGCCAATGTATTGGGTTGGGTGAGGGCCAATTCACTGACATTTGGATTGGCGCAACGCTTGATCCTACACGTTCAAAACCTTGGCACGGCCATGTCAGAATTGAAAAACTGGCGACCGACAATAAGCGCGGCAATCAAATTGCTTTGCTGAATTGCAACGGGTTGCGGATCGTCATTTCAGATCAGCGCTATACTTTTCACGAACCAGAAAATGTGGAGCCCCTCGGCATAGATTTAGCCAATGAGAAATTGGTGGTGATCAAGTGCGGTTATATTTCTCCAGCGATGACCAAAATCGCAAATCCAAATCTCATGGCATTGACCGACGGTGCGGTAAATCAGGATATCCCAAGGCTGCAAAATCAAAATAGGCCAAAGCCAAGTTATCCGTTCGAGGAAAGTTTTGACTACACGCCAGTGAGCCATTTTTCTGCGCGTGCGCCAAAATAGAACGAGCTAATTGACCCCAACGATGGGGGAGAATATGCTTTCAACATTCCCGCCTATTGCGTCGTATCCTTGCGGCAGGGTACGAGAAAGCTAATTCCTCTATGTATTTCGTGATTGACGTTATCGCCCCGGTTTTTGTGATTGTGTTGATCGGTTACATGGCGGTAAAGTTGAATATCTTCCCGAGCGGCGGCATCAGCGCTCTGATCGCCTTCACCAACAATTTCGCTGCCCCGATGTTGCTTTTTCGGGCGATGCTCACTTTAGACTTTGCAACTGCACTTGATCCCAAAATCATCGCGCCGTTCTATATCGCTGGTATATCAGGATTTGTGCTCGGCATTTTCTTGGCGCGTGTGGTTTTCAAATACCAACCCGGCCAATCGGTGGCTGTGGGCTTTTCCGCTCTTTTCACCAACACTGTTCTGTTGGGCATTCCGATCATTCAGCGTGCATATGGTGTGGAGGCTTTGCCCACGATATTCCTGATAATTGGCTTTCACGCCCCAACCATGATGACCATCGGCATGCTCACAATGGAATTGTCGCGCCGCGACGGTCGCCCGTTGACCACCGCGATTTGGGATGCGTTTAAGCGCATCGTTTCGAACCCATTGCTGATCGGCATCGCTTGCGGCGTAACCTTAAATCTAAGCGGCCTTGCCTTGCCTAAAGTGCTGGATGACGCGACAAACATGATGGTTGCGGCGGTTTTGCCCACCGCGTTGTTTGGTCTTGGCGCCGCTTTGACCCAATATAGCCTCAAAAAGGCCGTGCTGCCGGCTGCCGCAATGTCCGCTATTAAAACGCTTATGCATCCATTTCTTGCGTGGGTGATCTTGGTGCCAATCCTTAAGGTGCCACATGAGATTTCACGCGCTGTCATATTGTTGGCGGCCATGCCTTCGGGCATCAACGCCTATATATTTGCCACCTATTACAATCGTGCGTTGGATGTGGCCACCAGCACCGTGCTGCTGTCGACGCTCATTTCTATCTTTTCAATTTCATTCTGGCTTTGGTTTTTATCATGAAAAATATCTTGCTCAACGGCAAAGTACCCAACGATTGTCTTAAACTGCTGGAAGAAAGGTTTCAGCTTTTCAGGCTATATGAGGCCGATGACAGGGCTGCCTTCTTAGCCGAACACGGGCAAAAAATTGTGGGTATGACGGGAGGCAAAGTTGATGCCAACCTGATTGAAAATCTGCCAAACCTGAAGATCATCGCCAATTATGGCGTCGGCTATGACAATGTGGATGTGAAAGCAGCCCATGCGAAAAACATCCACGTCACCAACACACCAAATCGGCTTAGCCCTGCCGTTGCCGAATTGACGTTAGGGTTGATGATCTCACTTGCCCGCAATATTCCTGCCTACCATAATTATGTGAAAGCGGGCCGTTGGGCGCAAGAGGGCAGCGTGCCTCTAACCGCCCAATTGGCAGAAGCTTCGGTTGGCATTTTGGGGTTGGGGCGGATCGGCAAGGAAATTGCCAAACGTTGTGTCGCATTTGATATGGACGTTTCCTATCATGGTCGTACGCATCAGACAGATCAGCCCTACCGCTATTTCGACAGCCTGATCGAGATGGCCAAAAATGTCGATTGGTTGGTCATTATCGCGCCCGGCGGAAACGAAACCAATAAGATCATCACGCGAGACGTGTTGGAAGCTTTGGGCGCCAAAGGTTGTCTGGTCAATATCGCTCGTGGGAACATGGTCGACCAGCAAGCGCTCATCGAACTACTTGCCAACAACGGGCTGCGTGGCGCGGCCCTTGATGTGTTTGACGGTGAACCAGAAGTGCCTCAAGCTTTGCGCGATTTGGACAATGTAATCTTGTCGCCTCACAATGGTAGTGCCACCCGCAAAACCCGCGCACAAATGAGTTCGCAAGTTGTAGAAAATCTTGAAGCGTTTTTTGAACGCGGCGAACTGCTCGACCCGGTGCAATAAAATATCGCAAAAAAAAGGCCCCGCACAAAGGCGGGGCAAGTGACCGTATATAGGTCAGGAAATTCGATTCTTAGATTAGCTCGCAGGCATGGCCGTTTCGACCAATTGTGCCCAATATGACGAGCCGTATGGAATAACATCGTCGTTAAAGTCATAAGTGTCTTGATGCAATCCGGCGGTGTCACCATTGCCAATCATAATGAAAGCACCCGGGCGCGCGTTTGCCATGAACGAAAAGTCTTCGCCGCCCATTGTTGGCGCAACATTTGTTTCAACACGATCTTCACCAACCAAGTTTTGCGCAATGCCTGCAGCAAAGGCTGTTTGTTTTGGCGCATTCATGGTCACCGGATAGCCATCGTGATAATTAACTTTCGCCGATCCACCAAAACTTGCCGCAATGCTTTCCGCCGTTGAAATCAAACGTGACTTCACAAGTTGGCGAACATCAGGATCAAGCGCGCGCACCGTACCGCAAATTTCAACATTCATCGGAATAATATTGAACGCTGAGCCGCCATTGATCTTAGTGGTTGAAAGCACCGCCGATTGGATCGGGTCAACATTTCGCGCAACAATGGTTTGGAACGCGGTGATGATATGGGCAGAAATTACAATTGGGTCAACTGAAAGATGAGGCATCGCTGCGTGTGAATCAACGCCCGTTACCGTCACTGTCCATTGGTCTGCCGCCGCCATAATGCCGCCTTCACGAATAGCAAACTGGCCAACGGGAATGCCGGGGAAATTGTGCATACCGAACACTTCTTCAATGCCGAAACGTTCCATCATCCCATCGTCAACCATGGCTTTGCCGCCTGCGCCGCCTTCTTCGGCTGGCTGGAAGATAACAGCCACGGTGCCATCAAAATTGCGCGTTTCAGCCAAATACTTTGCCGCGCCCAACAACATGGCTGTGTGGCCGTCGTGGCCACAAGCATGCATTGCGCCTGCAGTCTTTGAAGCGTGGGGCAGGTCGGTTTTTTCCAAAATCGGCAATGCATCCATATCGGCGCGTAGCCCAATAACACGTCCAGAACCGGTATTGTTGCCTTTGATAATGCCGACCACACCAGTTTGGCCGATGCCGGGAACAACTTCGTCACAACCAAAGCTTTTCAAAAGTTCTTCAACTTTGCCCGCTGTGCGGTGAACTTCATAAAGAATTTCTGGGTTCTCGTGCAGATCGCGCCGCCACGCTGTAATCTCGTCATGAAATTCGGCAATACGGTTGATAATTGGCACAATATTCTCCCTGAATTATTATTATGGTTTGTGATCGGTTTGGCTCGGTCATCAAAAATGGTTGGACCATTATTGTGCACCATCTAAATTCTCTTGGAAAGAGAAAATGTCTGACAATAGACGACTTAGTCTAGCTCAATTGTCCGCTTCACCCCATTTGCCAGTGTTACAATCAGTTGTGGGGTAGGACCGGAAACGCGTAAATCAAAATCCCCATCAACCGGACCGCCAGCTTCCCAGCTTTTGAGCACAGTTGATTTAGGTGACAAAGTGAGGGCAACAATTGAACGTCGGTCGCCGCTTGGGATAATCAAATCATCAACACCATCCTTGTTGACGTCATATATTGCGCTCATCAATTGATTGCGCGAACCGTTTCGGTGGTTGGAAAAACCCGGCATGGCAGCAACTTGCTTCAAGCCGTTTGAAGTCAACCGCCAAAACTCTAGCCGTTTCGTCAAGTGAGGTTTTTGCACCAAGGCAATTTCCAACTGCCCGTCGCCATCAAAGTCTGCAATTCCCGCAGGGTTCAACCAACGAAAGGCAAGTCCTATATGTGGCGTTTGGGCTTTTAGTTTAACACCATTTGCGTCTGCGCTAAAAACCGCAAGAGCCGCCCCTTTTCTGCTGGAGCTCATCACCACAACAATTTCATCGGTCCCATCTTGATCAAGATCCGCCAACCGAAGATGCCTGTCCTCAAACACCAGATCCGTCGGTAAATCGTATTGATGTTTTTGTCCGCCCTTCAATTCAACAACAATGCTTGATGCTTCAAACCGGTTACCCAAAACAAAATGTTGGTAGCGGGTGGTGGGGTTGGCGAGCCATGCTTTGGCAATTTGTTTTTCACCCTTTGCCACAAAACTATTTTGCAACGGCGCGGGAGACTGGGCGAGGGACGCGCTGACGTGAAAAACCGCTAAAAACAAAATCGCGATGAGCTTTAGATGAAACATGTGGTGGATTTCCTGATCAATTGGTCGAACATTTCCAGTCTTTATTGAACTAAAATCGCATGCAAATCACTTGCTTGTTACAGATGCGCTGGTTAACACCAATGTTGTGCTAATCTTGGCACAACTTCTTAAAACTCGGAATTAGGTCATGTTTGAAAAACTATCACCCGCACCTGAAGATAAAATCATCGCGCTGATCGCAGAATTTGCAGCAGACGAGCGCGACAATAAGATCGATCTTGGCGTCGGCGTTTATAAAGACGCAACCGGCAACACGCCGATCATGACAGCAGTGCAAAAGGCGGAAGCCAAACGGGTGAAAGACCAAACGACCAAGACCTATGTTGGCATGGCCGGCAATGTTGGTTTTAACGAAGCGATGGTTGATTTGCTGTTAGGTGACAGTATTTCACGGGACCGCGTACGTGCGGCTCAAGCGCCCGGTGGCACCGGCGCGTTGCGTCTAATCGCTGACTTGCTCAACATCGCTAAACCCGGCGCAACCGTTTACATTTCAGACCCAACTTGGCCAAACCATATTCCTTTAATGGAAGCGGCTGGTCTTAAAACAGCAAGCTACCCCTATTTTGATGCTGAAAAGCGCAATGTTCGTTTTGACGATATGTGCGCTGCGGTCAAAAACATGACCAGCGACGACATCCTGTTGCTCCATGGCTGTTGCCATAATCCAACAGGCGCAAACCTAACCAACGATCAGTGGGATATCTTGACGGATATCATCCAAAAGGCTGGCGTTTTTGTGCTTGTCGATATCGCTTATCTCGGGTTTGGCGACGGGCTTGAAGAAGACGCATATGGCTTGCGCAAACTAACAGCGATATTACCTGAAATGGCAGTCGCGGCTTCTTGCTCGAAGAACTTTGGCCTTTATCGCGAACGCGTTGGTTGTGCGATGATCATCGGACGCGATGAACAAACAGCAAAAATTACATTTTCCCAACTGTTGGGCGCGGCCCGTGCAAACTACTCCATGCCACCAGATCATGGCGCTGAAATCGTTCGCATCATTTTGAACGACAAATCCTTACGCGCAGAATGGGAAGCTGAACTAACCGACGTGCGCAACCACATGGTGACCATTCGCGAAAACCTGGCGGAAGCCATGCGTAAACGTTCAAACAGTGCTGATTATGATTTCATCGCTCAGCACCGCGGTATGTTCTCGCTTATTGGTATTTCACCTGAACAAGTTGCCAAACTGAAAAAAGACCATGGTGTTTATATGGTTGGCAATTCACGCATGAATATTGCTGGTTTGGGTGTTGATAAAATCGACATCTTCGCCGACGCTTTGGCAGAACTTGCTCGCGACTAAGCGAAACTAAATTACACGAAATTTGCGGGGCCTTCGGGCCCCGTTTTAGTTTGCAAGACTTTGCGCAAACGCATTTAGCTCGCGTGGCGAGCGGATATGAATAATCCGCTTAGTCGAGGCGTGTTTTTGAATTTCGCTGATGAGCTTGGGTCGCATTTCTTTATGTAGTTCCCACATCATGGCAAACAATTTAAACGTTACCGGCAACATGGGGCAGCCATCTGGCCCGTCGGCTCGACCAACAAATATCGACTTGATCTGCCGTTTAGTTGCCCACCAATAATGCACCCAAATCGGATGGTCGATTAACACAATTGTATCTGCTGCATCTAAACGCTCGACTACTGTTGCCCATGGCCCATAGCCGTCAAGCAACCACCGCTCAGAACTTATAATCTCTTGATGCTGGGCATTAAACTCTTGGGCTGGTGTTGGCACCCATCCCGGTTGCCATTGTAATTTATCGACGGAATAAAAGGGCAGGTGATGTGCTTTTGCGATCGCTTGGCAGATTGTCGATTTGCCGCCACCTGCATTGCCGATTACGCTAACTTTTGTCATTTTTCACGTCCGGTGCCCGAGCTTGTTAGCTTTCCCAGTAGAGTTGCCAATTGCTTGGTTTCTTCATCCGACAATTTTGCACCCATCGCATTTTCAATGGCAGGACCATAAACGCTCCACATCTTTTTGCGCAAATCGAGCCCTTTCTGGGTGATGCTCACAATCTGTCCTCGTCCATCTTCAGCACAGTCTTGCCGGGCGATCAGGCCTTCCGACTCGAGCTTGTTGATCAAACGCGAAATGCCATATTGGGGCATCAACATTCTGGACTGCAGGTCGCAGGCACGTTGACCCGATTTATTTGATCGTTCCAATTCCCACAGCACATCGTACCACGTCACCGGCGGCAGACCTGCTTCTTTAAGGGTCGCTTCGACCGATTCATGGGCAATTGTGCGGGAACAAAACAGTCGCGCCCACGCTATTTGGGTTGTTTCACTTGGTATCATCATACAGCGAATATAGATGCAACTGCATTGACTTTCAACTTCTATATGTTATTTAGATGCAATTGCATGTAACTGGAGATCGAAATGCCAAACTATAAACTCATCAGCTTTCCACTTTGCCCTTACGTTCAACGCGCCCTAATTGTGCTTGCGGAAAAAAACGTGCCGTTTGAACGGGTTGATATCGATTTGGCAAACAAGCCAGATTGGTTCCTAAAACTCTCGCCTTTAGGTAAGGTCCCAGTGCTAAAGGCTGATGAAGAAGTATTGTTTGAAAGCCAAGTGATCGCTGAGTATTTAGACGAGGTCACAGCAGGTTCTCTCCATCCAACCGACCTGCTTCAAAAAGCACGTCACCGCGCATGGATCGGATTTGCATCGCAAACATTGTCTTCGATTTTGGGCCTATATACGGTCAAAACGGCAGAGGAGTTTGAAGAAAAACGCCTTGCTGTTGTTGAAAAGTTCGCCCGCGTCGCAGAACAGGTTAAAGGCCCATTTTTCGCTGGCGACCAGTTCCATTTGGTAGACGGCGTATGGGGAACAGTTTTCCGCTATATACAAACAATTGAAACGCTGGGTGATTTTGATTTTTACCAAACATCTGAAAAGTTGCGCACATGGCACAATAAAGTTTTGGCCCGCCAGAGCGTAGTCGACGCGGCACCGACTGACTATTCAGATCAGCTTTTGAGCTTCATCAAGAAAAAACAAGGCCACCTTGCGTCATTCGTAAATGATCAAATAGCGGCCTAAAGAAATTGAGGCGGGGGCATTGCTCCCGCCAAATTCGAAAAACTTTAGGCCTTATTGCGCGGTGTTAAATGAATGCCCGCGATCATGCAGCGCACCGAGCCGCCAGCCATCTCAATTGTAGGCACCGACAAAGGCAATAATTTTGCGCTTTTTTCGATCCGTCTTTTCTGCGCTGGTGTCAACGCGTCATGGGCGGTTTTTGATAAAACCAAAAGATTGCCATCAGTACCAGTAAGCTCAATCGCATTACCCAAAAAGCTAGCAATTTGATCGGGCGTAAGGTCAATCACATGACGGCCAGATTGTTCAAATCGTTCAACAATTTCTTTGCGCCGTATGGGGTCGACAATCATACCAGTAGAAATCAGCACAAATTCTGTCGCAATGCACATCAGCACATTGGTGTGATAAATGTCATCGCCCGCAGCATCTTTGGCATCAAAAACCATCGGCTCATAGCCAAAATGAGTGCAAAAGCGCTCAAGTGCAATCGGGTCGAGCCGATGCGAACGCACCGCATAGGCAACGCGCTCGATATGGTCCAGCACCATCGCGCCTGTGCCTTCAAGAAAAATCCCATCCGGCTCTAGCCCAGAATAGTCGACGATTTCTTGCACACGATAGCAGCGTTTTAGTTTTTCAATGACGTCTGCGCGGCGCTCTTTTCGCCGACTTGTCGCGTACATGGGATAAATCGCAACGTGACCGCCCGGATGGGTGGAAAACCAATTGTTGGGAAACACGCTGTCCGGGGTGTCTTTGCTCTCATCATCAAACAAATGAACGCGCACGCCGTAGGTTTCCAACTTTGCAACAGCCTGCGTCACTTCGTTAAACGCCAATTTAGCCAGATCTACGTTTCCCCGCGCCTGTGACGTCGACTGAAACTTGTTGTCAGCCGCCGTTTCAGTGTTCGGGTGGAAATGGTGCGGACGCACCATCACAATGGCATTTGGCGCCTGGGCACTGCGTCGCTTCATTAACATGTTAGACTGCCGCCTGCTGTGGCTTTGCCGCACGTTGAACCATGCCGAACAAGTCGCGTGGATCATCTGGGTCGGCGATCATATCAAGGTCTTCATAAAACCCTGTTGCCTTATATTTGTCGCGCAAATAACGAAGGGCCGAAAAGTCCTCAGTCGCAAAACCAACACCGTCAAATAGTGTGATTTGACCCTCGCTCGTGCGGCCTTTCGCTTTGCCAGTAATCACTTCCCAAAGCTCGGTAACCGGATGGTCATCGTCTAACTGCTGAATTTCGCCTTCAATGCGGGTTTGTGGCGGATATTCAACGAAAATGCTTGAACGCAGCAAAATGTCTTTGTGCAATTCTGTCTTGCCCGGGCAATCGCCGCCAATCGCATTGATGTGCAAACCAGAGCCAACCATATTGTCGGTCAAAATGGTCGCATATTGCTTGTCCGCTGTACAAGTCGTAACGACTTGCGCGCCTTCCAAGGCTTCCTCGGAAGACGTACAGCTCACCACTTTCAACCCACGGCCCGCCAAGTTACGGGCGCATTTTTCAGTCGCTGCCGAGTCAATATCGTAAAGGCGAACCTCGTTAATGCCCAAAATGGTTTTAAACGCCAACGCTTGGAATTCTGACTGCGCGCCATTGCCGATCAGTGCCATCGTATCCGCGCCTTTTGCCGCCAGATGCTTCGCTGCAACCGCCGAAGTGGCCGCCGTGCGCAGGGCCGTCAAAATGGTCATTTCGGACAGAAGAACCGGGTAGCCAGTTGCAACATCTGCCAACATGCCAAAAGCCGTTACCGTTTGCAGGCCTTCTTTGGTGTTGGCAGGGTGCCCGTTCACATATTTAAATCCATAAACTTCACCGTCGCTGGTCGGCATCAGTTCAATTACGCCTTTTTCAGAATGCGATGGCACACGCGGTGTTTTGTCGAAAAGTTCCCACCGCTTAAAATCATCCTCAACATATTGAGCAATGCCCTCAAGCATTTCTTCAACGCCGATAGACAGGACAATCTTCATCATGTGATCGACACTAACGAAGGGGACGATGTTCAGCGAATTCGGTGCAAATTTCATCGATCTAGGGCCTTAGCTTTGGTTGTGCTCGCGCAGCGTGAATTAACAAAAACAGAGTGTAACGCGCCAAAATTTCAATTAAAATGGCAAAAGCTTGCAAAAATCGGCAGCTTCTTGATAATATTGTCACTCAAATATGTGAAAATTGATAGTGAGCGCGATGCAGCACGACAAATACATTCTTGATTCACTCGACCATGAATTGGTCAGCCTGTTGCGCTCAGACGGACGCGCCTCATTGGCCAAGCTGGCCGAAATGCTAAAAGTCTCCCGCGGCACCGTGCAAAACCGGCTCGACCGGCTCTTAGCGTCCGGCACATTGCTCGGCTTTTCGGTGCGGGTGCGCGAAGACTATGACAATGATCAGGTCCGCGCCGTAATGATGATCGAAATCGTCGGAAAATCCACCGCCGACGTCATTCGAAAACTACGCGGCCTACCAGAAATCCACACCATCCACTCCACCAACGGCAATTGGGATCTAATCGCAGAAATCCACTCGGGATCATTGTCCGAGTTCGACAATGTATTGCGTAAAGTTCGCATGATTGATGGGATTTTGAATTCTGAAACGAACTTGCTGCTGAGTTCTGTTTAAAGCCAATGGCGCTATTCAGGATATGACTAAATAGGCAATTGCGATAACGTTCAGCGAATTCACCAAGAAATGAAAAACAAACGCCGGCCAAATGCTTCTGGTCTTGTAAACGACAAAGGCCATGAACAGGCTGAGCGGGATCAATTGCGGGAGCAGCCAAAGTTGAAACGTGTGGTAAAGCGCAAATGCGACGCCATTTACAACCCATGCAGCAGCGCCCAAACCGAACATTTTGGGCAAGAGCCAAGCGCGGAAATACAGTTCTTCCACAAGTATGTTGAGCAGCAAAGTAACAACCATTAAGCCTATCAACCAATAGGCGCCCTTTAGTCTAAATCCTGGGGTCAGGTCACTCGGCAACACGGATATCGGGTCGATAGTTGGATCGAGGAAAAACGGGAAATGGTCTGGCGCGCTTAACCCGGAAAACTCACTCCAGACCGTATTCAACCCACCTGTGCCGCCAGCAACAACTAACCCGACAACCAATATGCCAGATGCAAAAAGCCATTGGCGTCGATCAAGTGGCTTGAGGCACATTCGGCTTCTTAAATTAATGCCTAATTCTCTGGCTTCTTTGTTCATCAACCAAAGCGGGGCGAGGGTGAAGCCCAGCAACATTACAGAAGCAACAATCGGCCATGCGACAATGGCAGGCATACCGTTTGCGTGAAGGAGTGGCAAAACAGCATGAAACCCAGTGAATGCGATGGCGCTGGGAATACCAAATGCAGCAACCAATTGCACCCAGTTGAGTTGCCGCGTTTTCGCCCAGTCAAATTGCGTATTCGTCATCTTGCCCCGTTTTGGCGTTTGGCCTCCGATTGGAGTACCATTTAATAACAAATCAAATTATTGCAAGTATTGTCTTGCTATTAGAGAGGGCGGATGCCTTCGCGCTTGTCCTCTGCAATTATTCAAATGCTGGAAACTGCGTAATTGAATCTACAATCGGGCCGTCATGGGTGGGCACAATCTGGATGTCTGGATTGTCCTTCCAAACTTCGTGCAACAGCGCCAGCGTTGTTTCTGTTTGCTCTTTGTCATGGTCGACCATGCCTTGAACCAAAGGAATTTTTGGTCGTAACTCAGTGATGGCTTTAAACGACCAGCTGGCATCGCCGATGAAGAAATAGCGTTTGCTGTTTGCTGTGCTCACAAACAATCCCATGCTGCCTGCAGTGTGGCCGCCTAGAGGCACCGCAACGACGCTTCCATCGTTGAACACGTCAAAGCTGCGCTCAAACGGTCCGTATTGCTTTGCATCAAATTGAACGAAGTTCCAATCCGTATCAGACCGCATCACATACTCTTCAAAAATTGAAAATTGTCGGGCGGCAGTTGCTTGGGCGTCCGTCAATTCTTGCTCTGTGGTCCAAATTGGTAATTGAGGGAAGTCAGGGATGACCGCCGCGTGGTCCCAGTGCAGGTGGGTTAAAACAATATAGTCGAGCTTTGACGCATAGTAATCCGCGTTCGCAAATCGCTGTTTGGCCGTTTCGCTCTGCTCAAAGGCAAATAGTTGCTCTTCAAGCACATTGAAATTGTCCGCATGTTCTCTAGCAATGTTTGTGCCGATGCCACCTTCTAGCATAAACGTGGCTTTTGGGTGCTCAATCACAAATCCTGAATAAACACTGCGATGGTATCTGCCCAGATCACCACCGCTATAAATCAGCGCTTCGGGTGAAACATTCTGTCCCGTTGAGAAAGCAGAAAGTTTGATTTGCGAGGGAACTTGTGGTGCTGGGATACTCGCATCAATGTCCAGCATTGATGTTACCGTTCTTGGCCAAAATTGATAGGTGAAAAAACCAAAAATGCCAACAACGATGAGGGCAGCAACGCCGCCTACAATCTTGATAATACGCATGTGAAATACTCCGTTACGCGAGATATAGTTTTATGTGAGAAGCGGCGCGGTTGAGGGGAGCAACACTCTTTTCAGCGCGCGCCAAGATCATCGCGCCTTCTATCGCTGCGAGAAGAAACTCAGCTAGTTCTTTCGATTTTTCAGATGCAAACCCGCTTGAAACCAAAAATGCCGCGCACTGGTCTGTCCAATGCGCAAAAGCAGCATCGCAGGCTTTCCGAATACTTTCGGATTCAGATGCCATCTCTAAGTTTATGGTGGTAATCGGACAGCCCTTCGTGAAATCCGATCCACTTAGGTTTTGACTAAAATGGCCATTCAGCAAATCCACAAATTGATCGACACTCGCGGCCATTCCACGTGCCGCTTCAATGTTTGCGCCGATTTCAAGTTTCGATGCTTCGATCACAGCAACTGCGATTTCCTCTTTCCCTTTGGGGAAGTGGTAATACATCGAGCCCTTGGGTAATCCGCCGACCGTGCAAATTTCATTGAGGCCAATCGCTTGGTACCCCTTTGCTTGAAACAGCTCTGCTGCCACAGCTATCAGCCGCTCACGTGTTAGTTCACCTTTAGTTTTTTTTGCTGCTTCTGGCTTTACCATCGTCAGTCCCTAATTAATTACTACCCAGTCACCAAACCTTCATGGCAGATTGCTAGTAACAAATTAAAATAGACCAGTCTATATAAATTATGAAATTGAAAGAATGCACATGTTGAAACGAATATATGGTTCATTGATGTTGGGTTTGGATAAGTGGGCACCTTACCAATCCTGTCGCGACCAAACGCCAATCAAAACCATTCACGTTCTTTCACATATTCATATATTTAGGAAGCTCTAGCCATTCTGTACTGTATGCCTTACCAATTGGCGCACTGATTGGGGGAATAACATGGGGCACAGTAGTAATTCGGCGAACAGGGCAATTCTTTATTCTTTGACAGCAATGTTTTCACTTAGTTACCTAGATCGGCAAGTTTTAAATATTACGCTAAACGATATTGGGGTTGAGTTTGCACTAAGCGACTTGCAATTGGGTAGCTTGTCCGGAATTGCTTTTGCAATCGTTTATGTCATATTTGGGTTCCCTATCGCGCGCATTATTCGCCCCGGCAACCGTAAGATGATCGCAATAGGTGCGCTAACCCTTTGGAGTGGCATGACTGCCTTAATGGGGTTGGCAAGCTCATTTGGCACTTTGTTGATCGCGCGTGTTGGCGTGGGGGTTGGTGAGGCTGGCTGCGTGCCGCCATCGCACTCAATGATTGTTGGCGCTTTGGATGTATTTCAAATTTGAAGAGCTTAAGTCAAACTCCAACCTTAAAAAAACATCACCAAAAGGAATTGGCTACAAATCGCTCGTAAAACAACTTGTTATGGACAAGAGTTGTTGTCACTCGCTCTTTGGTGCCGCCCTTGCCGCAATGGTGAGCTTGGGCGCGGGAGCGTGGATTGCTGCATTTCTAATCCGCGCTCACGGGCTGAGTATCGCCCATGTCGGCATTTATCTAGCGATCACAATAGGCATCGTTGGCGCGTTGGGTACATGGCTAGGTGGTGTCATATCTGACCACCTTGGCAGTAAAGATCCAACGTGGCGACTTAAGTTCATTGCTGTTACTTTATTGATCGCGAAGCCTTTCGCGATATTGTTTTATCTCTTGGACAATACTACGTTAGCGCTCGTCGTTTTTATCGTGCCAGCATTGACCGGGGCGATGCTTATTGGTCCTACCTTTTCTCATCTTTATTCCCGCGTGGAAGCTTCCTCGCGCCCCATGGTGACTGCCATATTCATGTTTATGGTCAATTTGATTGGGCTTGGCCTGGGACCAATATTAGTTGGGCTAATGAGTGACGCGCAATTCTCAGCATATGGTCCGAATTCATTACGCTATGCTTTGGTGGCATTGCAGATTGCTGGTTTTTGGGCTGCGGTTCATTTTTGGATCGCGGGTCGTGCCATTAAGTTTGATTTTGTTGGTTCTGTGCAAAGCAAGATTTAATTTTCTCCCTTAACCATTTAATTCCCTCATCTTCTGCCGCCCGTTTGTGCCAAATGAGATGAAATTGTTGGTTACTCAGCTCCAATGGCAAATCAAAAATCTGCAAGCCGTATTGAGGCGAAGCTTGCTCTGCATAACGGCGCGGCACGATGCCGACTAGGTCAGTGCTCGCAACGAGTTGGACGATAGAACTGACTTTGTACACTTGGCAAACCTCGCAAAGAAAATTTTGACCGGGGCGTTTTATGAAGAGTGTATCAAGTACCTTAACCCACATATCGGGTGGGTTCGCAGCGTTTGACCTAGCAGGTATCCTTTCGAGAATTTCCAAAGGATGTCATGTTGGGTCTGCCTTCCGGTCGTTTGCAGCGTATTTTACCGCCCTGATGCTCCTGTTGTTTCTACCCGGCATGGCTATGGCTGCCCCGGAAATTGCCATCGAGGGAAACGGCAGAAATATCCCCAACAATTTTTTCCCGTCAGTTACCAGGGATACAAATTTTGGCGCTGTTCGCGTCACTGGCGGCAGTGACACTCACATCTTCACAATCAGTAATAGTGGGCCTGATCCCTTAAACTTGACAGGGCCCCCCCATCGTCTCAATTTCGGGGGCAAACTCTGGCGATTTTACGGTGAGCCAGCAACCAGTTACCCCAGTCAGCGCAAATGGCGGCACCACCACCTTTTCTATCACGTTTGACCCGACGCAACTCGAGCAGCGTCAGGCAACGGTTTCCATCGATAATAGCGATGGTGATGAAAACCCCTTTACGTTTAGTATAGAGGGATATGGTGCCGACCCTGAAGTACGACTATTTGGAGGGGCTTTGTTCCAACAGATTGTCGATGGGGATGCAACCCCATCAGCCAGCGATCACACCGATTTTGGCTTAACCGATGTTGCCAATGGTTTAAGTTCGAGAACGTTCACGGTATCTAACAGGGGAACATCTAGATTGCTCAACGGCAGTGAAAATCTATCGCTTCCCAACGGCGTGACGATCAGCGGTGCTGCTGCACAGGACTTCACAGTGATCACGCAGCCTGCCACATCCCTCGGCATCTTTGGCAGTTCTAAATTTAAGATTTCCTTTAATCCTTCAGCTCCTGGTCCGCGGCCAGCGACAATCACAATCGACAATAATGACCCTGACAGAAATCCTTTTTCATTTGCCATTCAAGGCCCAGGATCGACGATGACGCCGGAAATCGTTGTCACCGGATTTGGTAATGACATTGAGACCGGGAGCGGAAATGCCGCGGTGAGCGCCGCCAATGGCACGCAATTCGGCACCGTCTCAAACAATGGTACGGTTGTCGAGCGTACCTATGTGATCAAAAACACCGGTACAGCGAACCTAAACTTGGGTGCGAACGCGGTGAGTGTCTCATTGCCTCAGGTGTTTTCAGTAGCGTCCCAACCTGCTGCGATCGTCGCACCTAACGCGACGACAAGTTTTACCATTCGCTTTACTGCGCAACAGGGCGGCTTTGGCGCTGGCGTTAGAATAAACAACGATGATAGTGACGAAGGGCCGTTTACATTCACTATCTTGGCTAATGGCAACAATTCTTTGCCTGAAATCAATGTGACGGGCGGCGGACGAACCATCTTAGATGGTGATACGACGCCTGACACTGCCGATCACACCTATTTTGGTGGTCACGATGTCACCAGCGGCGATGTCACTCGTGTCTTTACGGTGGAGAACACCGGCACCGCAGACTTAACCATCACCAGCGCTGCAATTTCCGGTGCGCATCAGGCCGACTTTACGATCACACAGGCGCTGCCGGGCACGATCACAGCTGGGAATTCCGCCCCCATACATGTTAAATTCAACCCGACAGCACAAGGTGTACGTACGGCCACATTGTCCATCACAAATGATGACGGCGACGAGAGTCCGTATAGCTTTGATATACAAGGCACAGGAGAGAATGTAGTTGGCGATATCACCATTGTGCTCAATGTAGAAGGATCGGACACTCGACTTGATTTTTCATCCGCAACAACCTCACTTAATTTCTCACTTAATTCAATAGGTGGCACAGCACAGACCAATATTCCTGGGTTTTTTGGTGGGGACCTATTTGGTCACCGCAGACTTTAATACGAACGGTTATGGTTTAGCGTCCATCACATGCTCAGATACAGATTCAACCACTGATCGGATTGTTCGTACAGCAACCATTGTGGTGGGGGCTTCCGAGAGTGTGACTTGCACATTCACCTTGAGAGAAACGCGCGGCGTAACGAACCAGATGATTGGCGATTATCTGCGTACACGGAACAGTTTCATCCTCAACAATCAAGCGGATCGGACACGTCGATTTTCTCGATTAAAGGACGCAGGAATATCGCAAGAAAGCAATCTGAGTATTAACACCCCACTCGGTTTTGCGGCACAATTGCCATCGCCTATAGCCGTTTCGTTAAACCGGGGTCTGTTGTCCTATTCCGGCAGCGCACGCGGCGCTTTGGGGTTCTATAATAGCCGTACCGGTAGTGCAAATGTTCCCGACATTGGTAAATGGGATATATGGTCCGAGGGTAGCTTCAATATTTTTAACGACCACAACACTCAATCGGGGCGCTTTGGTGTGATACATGTTGGTGCCGACTATCTATTGAGCGACGATGTCTTGTTAGGGGCAAAAGCACAAATTGATTGGATGAATCAGGCGTTTGCCTCGACCAATGGCAAAGTTGAAGGCACTGGATTTATGGTTGGACCCTATGCGACGATCGCACTTGGTGAAAATCTGTTCTTTGATATTTCAGGCGCTTGGGGCATGTCCCAAAATGCCATCTCACCGTTTGGCACTTATACTGATCACTTCAGCACAAGCCGCTGGATGTTGGATGGCGCATTGAGTGGGATGTATGTTTTAGACGGTTGGACTGTGCGACCAACTTTGGCTTTCTCTTACATAGACGAAAATCAAAACCCCTATACCGACAGCTTGAATGTACGCATACCCGGCCAAAGGGTTGCTCAAGGGGAAATCAGTTTTGCCCCGTATGTTTCTTACGATATTGTGCTTGAAAATGGAGGTGTGCTGACACCCTGGCTTGAGATGAAGGGGCATTACGCGTTCCAAGCCTCCGGCACACTTTCATCCAAGTCCTACAGCGATGCGCTCAATGGATTCTCAGCGTCGATTGGTACAGGGGTTGATTGGAATTCGATAAACGGCTCTTCCATATCAGTTTCTGGCCAATATGATGGAATTGGCACAGCTGCTAGCAGTTATGGGGTCAATATCGGCGTTTCGGTGCCGTTGGACTGAAGACACAGGACCAGAAACATCTCTTCTCTCACCGCCAGCATATTGAGATTGGCCAGGTCGTAGGGGACTTCAATTCAGATTTATTAATCTGATGAAGTCACCTTAAATCAAAACAGGTCCAGTCGATTGACCCACTATAAGTTCAACCTCAAGTAATTCACTTGGAGGCTTCATTTCGGGATTTGCAACAATTTGTAACAGCATTTCGGCAAGGCGGCGCCCAGCCTCTCTTACGGATGAATTTGTTGCTGTAAAAATAGGGATGTCATCGCTGTTCTGGAAATAGGATAAGCGGTCGTCATGCGTGACGATGGAAATATCACGGCCTACGATCATCCCAGATTCTTGAACGGCTCGACGAGTTCCTAAGGCAACAATAATTGATGCGGTTAAAATTGCTGTGGGTGGGCTATTCAATTTCAATAATTCTAGAGTTTTATGATAGCCATAACTCTCCGTCATTTCATCCGAGTACATAAGGTCAGGGTCTATGGTCAAGTTGTGAGATATAAGTGAACTCTCATAACCCTCCCGTCGTCTAAATGCGAAATCCAAGTGTTCACTACCGTTGAGTAGGCCAACTCGGCGATGACCCAAATCGTATAAAAAATCTGTTGCTCTAGCGAAAGCTGATCGATTGTTGACATCCAACCAAGCGTAGGGAACATCGCATTGGGTTGATCTACCATGCACTATGAATGGTAATCCCAATTCTGTTAGAAATGGAATTCTGCCGTCGTTTATGGAAGGGCTTTGAACAACCACAGCATCTACGGTGCTTTGTGCTTTTAGGTCGCGATAAACTTGGTATTCATCCTCATGTGGCGGAACAACCGAAAGCATCATCTTATAACCGTTGGTGGAATACACTTCACCAACACCAGCTACAAAATCCCCAAAGACAGGGTTCACCATTTCATTTTGGTTAGATGTCGAAATGACGTGACCAATTGTCAATGTTTGACCAGTAGCAAGGCCTTTTGCCGCTTTATTAGGTGCGTAGTTATTCTGCTTTGCAATCCTTTGAACACGTTCGCGCGTGCGTTCAGATACTTCCGGAAATCCATTTAAGGCCCGGCTAACTGTTGTCTGACTTAAATTCAGAAGTTCTGAAAGTTCCTTCAAATTCATTCGACAAATTTATCCAAACCGCTTAAAAAATCAATAGAATATTTGATGTAGCCTTCATTTTCTGGGGATTGTTAAAAACACCAATGCGCGCTCTGCTTCATTTAACTTCCTGAAAAATATCGTTAAAATTTCTTCCTTGACAGAACGAGTAAATAATCTGTTATAGTTTAGCTTCCAAAGCGCTTTGGATAAAATTGTATATTCATTGTTTTGAAAAAGCGAAGATGTATAAACGGGAGGAAGTTTTATGAACATCGCTACGAAACAGCTTTTATTGGCTAGTGTCGCCACCTTGGCACTGGGCGCATCTGCGCAAGCGGAACAATTGACAGTGTTTGGCCCATGGCTCGGACCTGACCAAAAGAACATCGAAGTCGTTCTCGCTGATTTCGCCGAAAAATCTGGCCATGACGTCAGGTATGTGGGCTCTGACAGTTTTGAACAACAGATCATGATCGATGCAGAGGCTGGATCATCACCAAATGTTGCAGTATTTCCGCAACCTGGTTTGGCATCTGATATGGCAAAACGCGGCTTCTTGACACCACTAAAAGACGGCACAGGCGACTGGATTAAAGAGAACTACGCTGCTGGCTCATCTTGGGTCGATCTGGGCACATACAAAGATAAAGCTGGTGCAGATAACCTTTACGGATTTTTCTACAAAGTCGATGTGAAATCTCTGGTTTGGTATAATCCGGAAAACTTTGAAGATGCTGGCTATGAAATCCCAACGACAATGGAAGACCTTAAAGCACTCACAGATCAAATTGTAGCCGACGGTGCTACACCGTGGTGTATTGGTCTGGGTTCAGGCGGCGCAACTGGATGGCCTGCGACTGACTGGGTTGAAGACATGATGCTTCGCACTCAGTCTCCAGAAATGTATGACAAATGGGTTTCAAATGAACTGAAATTTGACGATCCGGCAGTTGTTGCGGCGATTGATGAGTTCGGCGCTTTTGCCCGCAATGACAAATATGTTGTAGGTGGCGCGGGTGCTGTTGCCTCTACGGATTTCCGGGATAGCCCAAAAGGCATGTTCTCATCTCCGCCACAATGCTACATGCATCGCCAAGCTTCATTCATTCCAGCTTTCTTCCCTGAGGGAACAGAAGTTGGTGAAGATGCTGACTTCTTCTACTTCCCGGCATATGAGAGCAAAGATCTTGGTAAACCAGTTTTGGGTGCCGGCACACTATGGGCGATCACAAACGAAAACCAAGCTGCACATGACTTGATTGAGTATCTTCAAGAACCTGCTGCACATGAAATCTTCATGGCGCTTGGTGGCTTCTTAACTCCTCACAAGGGCGTAGATCCATCTAAGTTTAAAAGTGAATCTACAGCAAAGATGAACGAGATTCTTCTTGGTGCAACAACATTCCGTTTTGATGGATCAGACCTAATGCCTGGTGCCGTTGGTACGGGTTCGTTCTGGACAGCTATGGTGGATTATGTAGGAGGCAAAGATGCTGCCGAAGCCGCCTCAGATGTTCAAAAAAGCTGGGATGCCGTCAAGTAAGACAACGAATAAAAGGCAGCCCCCACATGCGGGGCTGTCTTGCCTATACCCGCCTGAGGAGGCAACGGGTTAAACGATAAACAGGATTTGGGAGTGTCTGATGGAAGCTGCATATAAAGGGTTACTCACAATATTTTTAGGCGTCGGTGGATGCCTTTTATATTTCTATCTGTCCAACCAAATCCTCGACAAGGTCATATACCCTGCTACCGGCAAAAATGCTGGCCGCAATATAAATCGCGCCAATATGATCCGACCATGGCTATTTGTCATGCCCGCCATGGTCGCTTTAGGGGTTTATCTGGCTTATCCCGTTGTTGCTACATTCTGGTTTTCACTCACTGATCGCAGCCAAGATGACGCCTTTGTTGGCTTAGCTAATTATCAAGAGATGATGAGCGAACCAAAGTTCTGGGAAGCTATGCGCAATAACATGTTGTGGCTGATTATCGTACCCGCCGCTTCAACTTGTTTTGGGCTGTTGGCCGCCCAACTTACTGATCGCATTAAATGGGGATCAATCGCCAAATCTCTAATCTTTATGCCAATGGCCATTTCATTTGTTGGTGCAGCCGTAATCTTTAAATTGATTTATGACACTCGCCCCATTGATCAGGCGCAGATCGGCGTATTGAACGCGATTTGGTTGCAGTTTAACGGTGGTGTTGGCTCGTGGCTAATTCTGCGACTATTGCCAGCAACACTCATGCTTTGCGGTACAGCCGCGGTTGGATATGTCGGCTATGGCTTGTTCAATGCAATTCGTGAAAAAGGCGGTGTTTTTCTGCGCGGCCTCGCCATCGCACTGCTCGGCTTCATTGCATATTCATTCCTGTCTCTTGCTTGGGGCGCGCTCACTTCGGTCCACCCTTATGGGGAACCACAAACTTGGCTGACGATCCCTGGTTGGAATTCATTCCTCTTGATGGTGGTTTTAATTTGGATCCAAACAGGTTTTGCAATGGTCATTTTGTCGGCAGCGTTGCGCGGCATACCAGAAGAAACAATTGAAGCGTCGATTGTGGATGGCGCAAATCCATTCCAAGTTTTCTTCAAAATCAAAATGCCCCAAATTTCAGGAACAATCGTTGTGGTTTGGACAACTATTACATTGGTTGTGCTTAAGGTTTTCGACATCGTGTTTGCCATGACCAACGGTCAATGGGAGACGCAGGTTCTTGCCAACTACATGTTCGACAAATTATTCCGTGCAAATGACTGGGGCATTGGCTCGGCGTCAGCCATGATCATCATGTTATTGGTCAGCCCAATCCTTATTTGGAATGTCTACAACGCTCGCCAGGAGATGAAGTGATGGATAATATAGCTGGAAGCAAATCTAGCCTAAACTGGGCCGTCCAAATCTCTGTTGTTGCGCTTGTTCTTCTGTGGCTTTTCCCCACAATTGGTTTGCTTGTCTCCTCCTTCCGGACAACAGATCAGATTTCAGGTTCTGGCTGGTGGGAATCCTTATTCCCTACCGAACAGAACCTGACATTACGCACAGCCGATCCTGATGATGAAGGTGCTCAAAATCTAGTCAATGGCATCTATATCGTCGAAGGCAATCTTTTCGGGACTGCCGGAGATGCACAGATCAGTGTTTGGGGCACTTCATCTCGTGATATTGATGCAAATAAGATAGGCGATACTGCTGAGCTAAAAGACGGCGAGACAATGACCGTTAAGGGGGATGGCACCTATCGTTGGACCAGTCCTGTTGAATTGACAGGTCGTGGTCAACGGGTTTTTGCGACGGCAACAACACCGCCAGAATTTACATTTGAGAACTATCAAAACGTGCTGTTTAGCGGCGATAGTACCGATAGTATGGCTAAGGCATTTTTCAATACGCTAACGGTTACAATTCCCGCGACAATTATTCCGATTATCATTGCAGCTTTTGCCGCCTATGCGCTGGCTTGGATGGATTTTCCCGGTCGTGCTATATTGATTGCCATCGTTGTTGGATTGCTTGTTGTTCCCCTGCAATTGGCTCTAATTCCAGTGCTCCGCCTGCATTTGGGTATAGGAATTGGAAAGGGATATTTGGGTGTATGGCTAGCCCATACCGGCTTCGGTCTGCCGCTTGCAATTTATTTGCTCAGAAATTACATGGTCGGATTACCCAAAGATATTATCGAGAATGCCCGCGTTGACGGTGCTACCGATTTCCAAATCTTTATGAAGATCATTTTGCCACTTTCTTTTCCTGCCTTGGCATCTTTTGCCATCTTCCAATTCTTGTGGACATGGAACGATCTGCTCGTGGCCAAAGTATTCCTTATCGATGCCACGGGTGAAACCACGGTTATGACCAATCAAATTGTCGAACTGTTAGGTACCAGAGGGGGGAATTGGGAAATTCTTGCGACCGCTGCCTTCGTGTCAATTGCAGTTCCGTTGTTGGTGTTCTTTGCGATGCAGAAATACCTTGTACGTGGTCTTTTAGCTGGTTCAGTAAAGTAGGACTAAAAACTATGAATTTAGCCGTAACTCCATCATTGGGTAACGCTACCAATAATGCCACGAATACGGACTGGTGGCGTGGCGCTACGATTTATCAGATCTACCCACGTAGCTTTCAAGATAGCACGGGAGATGGTGTTGGTGATCTAGCCGGTATTGTGCAACGGATGCCCTATATTGCCTCATTGGGCGTGGACGCGATATGGATTTCTCCATTCTTCACCTCCCCAATGAAAGACTTCGGCTACGATGTCAGTGACTATTGTGACGTAGACCCAATGTTTGGCACGCTGGCCGATTTCGATGCAATTGTTGACGCTGCACACGGGCATGGCATTCGGGTGATGATTGATCTTGTGTTGAGCCACACAAGTGATCAACATGCTTGGTTTGCGCAAAGCCGCAAAGATAAAACCAATGCTAAACAGGATTGGTATGTTTGGGCTGATCCCAAGCCAGACGGCACACCGCCGACAAATTGGCTCTCAATTTTTGGTGGTTCTGCGTGGCAGTGGGATGGGCGGCGTGAACAATATTACATGCACAATTTCCTAGCATCTCAGCCTGATCTAAATCTTCATAACGAAAAAGTTCAGGATGCCTTACTTGATGTCGCTACATTTTGGCTCAACCGAGGTGTGGACGGGTTCCGATTGGACACGATAAATTTTTATTTTCACGATGCTGAACTAAGAAATAATCCTGCGCTACCAGTTGAAGAGCGTAATGCAACGATTGCACCATCGGTTAATCCTTATAACCACCAAAACCACCTATATGATAAAAACCGCCCTGAAAACTTGCCGTTTTTGCGTCGTTTGCGGGCGGTTATGGAGCCATTTGGCGCGGCAGCAGTTGGTGAAGTTGGGGATGCGCAATTCGGCCTTGAAATATTAGGCCAATACACCGCTGGAAATGACTTGATGCAGATGTGTTATGCATTCGAGTTTCTTGCGCAAGAACAGCCAACCGCCGATCGCATCGTGAGTGTTTTGCAAAAAGTTGATGACGTCGCAGCCGATGGTTGGGCGTGTTGGGCGTTTTCCAACCACGACGTTCAACGCCACGCGACACGTTGGAATTTATCGCCTGATGCCCAAAAAGCGTTCGCAACACTTATTATGTGTCTGCGCGGATCGGTCTGCCTTTATCAAGGCGAAGAGCTTGGGTTGCCAGAAGCGAACGTTGATTTTGACGATATCCAAGACCCATACGGTATTGAGTTTTGGCCGGAATACCGGGGGCGCGATGGATGTCGTACGCCGATGGTTTGGCAAACAAGCAATCAAAATGGCGGTTTTTCGGAAGGGCGACCTTGGTTGCCTGTCGCACACGAACATTTGCATATGTCGGTCGATGAGCAAGAAAAAGATCCGGACGCAATTTTGCACCATTATCGCAGAGCGATCCATTTTCGACAGGCAAATCCAGCTTTGGTTATAGGCGCGCATAGCGATCTAAGTACCAATGGACACATTGTATCGTTCAATCGCTTTTTGGATGACGTGACAATCCACTGCGCATTTAACGTAAGTGATACGCCATCTGAATTCACTTTACCCAGTGGTAACTGGCTGCCGTTAGGCGAGGAACTGGGCTGCGTTCAAAACGTAGTCGGCAACAAAATTCATCTTGAACCTTGGCAGGTTTATATCGGACTAAAACGTGAGCATTAGGATCTGAAGGGGTACTATCATGACAGATGTAAAATTAATGGATGTAGGGAAGACCTACGGCGGGGCTGTAAACGTTCTGAATGGCATTAATCTTGATATCAAACAAGGCGAGCTGATTGTCTTTGTTGGCCCTTCTGGTTGCGGCAAGTCCACTCTGCTTCGGATGATCGCGGGGCTGGAGAAAATCACTGAAGGCACGCTGGAAATTGGCGGAGAAGTTGTAAACGATATTCCGCCCGCACAGCGCGGGATCGCGATGGTATTCCAATCCTACGCGCTTTACCCGCATATGACCGTGCGCGAGAATATGTCCTTCGCTCTAAAGCTCGCCAAAAAATCCCAAGCTGAAATTGATGAAGCTATTTCACGCACGGCCAAAACTTTGCAGCTGGAAGAATATTTAGATCGACTGCCTAAAGCTCTATCAGGCGGCCAACGACAGCGCGTTGCCATCGGCAGATCTATTGTGCGTGATCCCAAGGTTTATTTATTCGATGAGCCATTGTCCAACTTGGATGCAGCGCTACGTGTTGCGACGCGCATTGAGATCGCTCAGTTAAAAGAATCAATGCCCGAAAGCACGATGATTTATGTAACCCACGATCAGGTTGAAGCGATGACGCTTGCAACAAGAATCGTCGTTCTAGCCAATAAAGGGATCGCCCAAGTCGGCACGCCATTGGAACTTTATGAGCGCCCAGAAAACGAGTTTGTCGCTCAGTTCATCGGTTCGCCTGCCATGAATTTATTGGCTGGCGAAATCGTTGAAACCGGAAATCAGACAAAGGTAAAACTAGATGGCGGGGGCACAGCTGTATCTGCGATACCCACAAACCAAGATGACATGGGCTTAAAGGTCAATATCGGCGTGCGACCAGAAGATATGGTGGAGACGACCGAAGGGCATATTTATGAAGGCAAAGTAAAATTCACCGAAGCCCTGGGGGAAGTCACTTTGTTGTATTTTGAAAACGCTGGAGATAATGCGGTGATTGGGAAACTTCCAGGAATTCACGGCGATCTACGCGGCAAAACGGTTCGCGTTTCAGCGACACCAGAAAAAGTGCAAATATTCCACAATGGGCAATCACTCCACTATCGTTGATCCGGCATGATCTCTAGTTTCATCGGGCCAAATGGCTATGATCAACACGCGTGGGGAATACCCTCGTGCGTTCGTGAGTTTGCGCATCAAATGCTGTCCAGCTTTGATGTTGCGAAAGCTTTGCGCCAGCATATCGTCGACCATCTGCAGACTGAGCGGAAATCAGAAATAGTCAATAGGCGTGGGCAATCACTCTAGTTAGGAAGTGCTGGCGACGATAAAGAGGACCACGACCAAAACGGGAATGCAGCAAGGTCCCGCATTTTGGTCGATACTCTATAAACCTTGGAGTACATTCAGTTAAAGTCGCTCCAAAATTACACTAGCCCATTCTATTTTCCAGCGAGCTCAGCCAAGCCCTCGTAACTTTGGGAAATGTTCGGACATAAAGGTAACAATGCGGCCTGCAATGAGTGATAAATGTCTGGTTTGCCGACAAACTGGCAGTCTGTTGACTGATTGTTTTCATCAAGCTCAGGAAACCATCCACCGTATTCTTGATCAATCAAGTTTGCCTGTGCAAATTGCCACAATCGATTGTACCAACGCTCATCCTCGGCGGTGCCGCCTAGCTTAATAAATGCCGCCATGACACCAATCGCTTCAGTCACTGGCCACCAATACCGATCAGTGATTGCCGGATTTCCATCGAAGTCCAATGTGTAATAAAACCCGCCCTTTTCATCATCCCAAGCGTCTTCAACTGCGCGGTATGCAAGCCTGCGTGCTGTGTTTTGGTAGTCGCCCTCTGGCCGCCCCATCAGGTCCCAATATTGCAGGAGTAGACGCGCCAACTCGAAAGAATGACCTGGCGTTGTTCCCGCTGGCCGGAACATGGGATTTTCACTGTAATCATGGTCGATAGCCCATTGATCGGTGTAATGCTCTGGTACGCGCCAACTCTGGGATGCAGCGCGTTTAAAAACGAAAAAATCAAGAATTGAGCCCGCTTTTTCCAAAAAATTACGGCGTCCCGTCGCCTCATACGCAGACAGTAATGCTTCAACGCCGTGCATGTTGGCATTCATGCCACGATAGGTTGAAAATGGCGTCCAGTCCCGGTTCCATTCATCGCTGAAAAGTTGGTGTTCTTTTTCCCAAAAACGCTTTTCCAAGACCTCATCAACTTTGTCTAAAAGCGGTAGTGCGGCCGGATGATCGGCTGCATGGGCGCTTGCTGCAGCTAGAAGCACAAATACATGACCGTAAGCCAATTTGCGTTCATCATGTACCTTTTTGCCATCTAACGCCCAAAAATACCCGCCGAACTCGGGGTCAAGATGATGACTTGTTAAGTAATTTAAGCCCTGATCGATGACATTCTCGCAATTGGCAATGCCGGCAATCTTTCCAAGCGAAAATGAATGGATCATACGTGTTGTATTATGTAGTTCTTGGATTGTAGTTTGGGCCGGTGTTCCGTCGCGTTCTAGCACATAGAACCCGCCATCGGGCCGACGGCTTTGGTCAAAAAAAGCGAGTTGTTTTTGCGCATCAGCAAGCAAGAATGAACGGTGCTTAGAAGACGATAGCAACGATTCGCCTCGCGCTTGACTTTCAATAAGTGGTGATTCCATGATGTTAACTTTCGATACTTGGTCGGCGACTAGGGCTAGACCCGCTTGAAACTGGCTGAATGTATTGCAAATTATTTGGCGATTCACCCGCGATTCTTCGAAGCAAAAGCTTAGCCATTCTAAATCCTGCTTCAGGTAAATCTTCGTATAGACTCTCAATTTCTGGGCGCACTAAATTGAACAAACCGCTGGTTTGCTTAACGATCACATCAACGTCTTTCATGGGTTGCAACCCAGCATCGTGGATGGCGGCAAGCACAGCCAAACCTGAAACTTCGCCCGGGCAAACCACGCCATCCGGAGGGTTGGGGGCCTCTAATCTATCTTGAACTGCCTGTCTAATTTTTTCCGAGGGGCTATCCAAAGTAGCTCCCTCCAAAATTTCAAAATCAACGCCAGCTTGACGTACGGCATTCATAAAGCCATGCAGCAGGTGTTGACGAAATGTCAGGTTGTCTGGGGGCAACACAATAATTAACTTAGAGGCGCCCCTTTCAATTAAACGTTGCGCAGCTTGGCTCGAAAACGCAAAATTATCATAATCGACATAAGGGTGTTCGGTCGCTAACTCTGTCCGCCCATGGCAAACAAATGGGAAATCTTCTTCAAGTAGATATTTTACACGATGATCAGTCGGTTCAGTTCTGGAAAACACAACGCCGTCGGCAAGCCTGTTTTTTACCGTGCGCCGAATTGCGTCATCTTGATTTTCCAAACCAAAATCCGGCATTACAACTAGGTGAAATGCTGATCCATTTAAACCGTCTGAAATTCCTTGGATGAGCGAGCTACCAAATCCAAAAATTTCTTCGTGAGGCGGCAAAACAAGACTTATTACTTGGGTACGGCCCGTTCTCAATCGTTGCGCTGCTCGGTCAGGTTCGTATCCGACCTCCTTTGCAATTTTATGCACCAGCACTCGCGTGTGCTCAGCAATTTTTTCGTCATTCGAAAGCGCGCGTGACACTGCGCCAACCGAGACACCTGCGCGGTCTGCGATTGTTCGCTGTGTTGGACGAGGCGGTTTATTCAAGCCGGGCATCTAGCGTCTTTCAATGATTGTTCGCTAGAAGCATAATTTAAAACGATTAAACATACAACTCCTGGCAAAAAAATTAGTTTTACAGGCCATAACCCCTGTAGATTGGGGCATAGTCATAGTATTTTGTAGAAAACAGCCCTTGACAAGATACATATTTATAACGTTATAAAACATGAGTATCAATTTGGGAGGAATTACAAATGATCAAGAAATGTATATTGGCTGGCGTCTCAATGTTGGCCCTATCGTCTAGCACTGCACTCGCAGATGATGTTGAAGTATTGCATTGGTGGACATCCGGCGGCGAAGCCGCTGCACTAAATGTGCTTAAAGAAGATTTGGCCGAGCAGGGCATCGGTTGGTTTGATATGCCAGTCGCCGGCGGCGGCGGCGAAGGTGCAATGACGGCATTGCGTGCACGTGTAACAGCGGGCAATGCGCCAACAGCTGTACAAATGCTGGGCTTTGACATCATTGACTGGGCGAATGAAGGCGTTTTGGGAAATCTGGACGAAGTCGCCATGGCAGAAGGCTGGGATGCGGTTGTTCCCGAAGCTCTTCAGTTCTTTTCAAAGCATGAAGGTCATTGGATCGCGGCGCCTGTTAATGTCCATTCAACAAACTGGGTTTGGATGAACAAATCTGCACTTGCCGACACAGGTCTAGCTGAACCCACAAATTGGGAAGAGCTTGTTGCCGTACTTGACGCGATGAAAGAGAACGGCATCACGCCACTCGGACATGGTGGGCAAGCTTGGCAGGACGCCACGCTTTTTGACTCTGTCGTCCTTAGTCTTGGAGATGATTTCTACAAAACGACGATGATCGACCTCAATATGGATGCACTTGGCGGCGAAAAAATGGTGCAAGCGTTTGAACGCATGGCGACACTTCGCTCCTATGTCGATGATAACTTCTCCGGGCGTGATTGGAACCTCGCTTCCACAATGGTTCTTAATGGAACCGCCGGCATGCAAATCATGGGCGACTGGGCCAAGGGCGAGTTCTTGCGTGCGGGAAAAGTGCCGGGCGAAGATTTCGTATGTATTCGCTTCCCGGGCACTCAAGGCGCAGTAACCTTTAATTCCGATCAATTCGTCATGTTTGATGTTGATCACGGAAAAGACGCGCAAAAAGCCATGGCAGCTGCCGTAATGAACCCTGTGTTCCAAAGCGCATTCAATGTTGTTAAAGGCTCTGTTCCTGCTCGTACGGATGTGTCAAATGCCGACTTTGATGCTTGCGGACAAAAGGGTATGGCTGATTTGGCCGACGCAGGTTCAAATGGTCGTCTCTTTGGTTCGATGGCCCATGGACACTCAGTTCCAGCATCTGTGAAAAATGCGATTTACGATGTGGTAACAGCGCATTTCAATGGCGAATATGACGCTCAAACAGCTGCCAGTGAATTGGTGAATGCTGTAGAATCTGCAATGTAACTCTCTTGGTGGGGCGACGGATATTCGCCCCACTTCCTCCGGGATCTGGGTCATCGCTATGGGTGCGGCCCAGAGACCGTTTTTGCCACTCAACCGACGCCAGTAAGGAACAGCCAAATGGCTAACAAGACTACAGCAGCGGATCTTCGAACAATTTTACAGCAATGGATACCAAAATTGGTGTTGTCGCCATCGATTGCGATGGTATTTGTGTTCGTCTACGGCTTCATAGTATTCACGTTCTATTTGAGTTTTACTGGCTCAAAAATGCTACCGAATTACGATCTTGTTGGTATGCAAAACTATGTGCGACTTTGGGGGCTTTCAGCCTGGTGGACTGCCATAAAAAACTTGGCAATATTTTCGTCTTTGTACATATTGTTCAGCACCGCAATCGGCCTGCTTCTGGCCATTTTTTTAGATCAGAAAATTCGAGGCGAAGGCGTGCTTCGTCCCATCTATTTATATCCAATGGCCTTGTCGTTCATTGTGACCGGAACTGCATGGAAGTGGTTCCTGGATCCGGGAATAGGTCTTGAACACACGATGCATTTGTGGGGTTGGGAAAGCTTTGAATTCAGATGGATCAAAGATCGCAACTTTGCAATCTATACGCTCGTCATAGCCGGCGTTTGGCAAACCAGTGGCTTTGTCATGGCCATGTTCCTTGCGGGTCTACGCGGCATCGACAATGACATCCTTAAGGCCGCGCAAATAGATGGCGCCTCAAATTGGAACCTGTACAGACGAATTGTCATACCGTTGTTACGGCCTGCTTTTTTGTCGGCGTTTGTTATTCTTGCCCACCTCGCCGTTAAATCTTACGATCTGGTGATTGCACTCACGGGGGGTGGCCCCGGGCGGGCGACAGAACTCCCCGCAACATTCATGTATTCTTACACGTTTACCCGCAACCAAATGGGGACAGGCGCTGCAAGCGCGGTGATCATGTTGATGACCATCGCAGCTATCATGATGCCTTACATTTATGCTGAACTGAAGGAAACGAAGTGATGTCCATATCAACACAAGACACCGCAGTCAGTTCTGGACGGATTACACGCGCATTCATCTATTTGGTGCTGTTGCTGTTCGCATTGTTTTATCTGCTGCCGTTTTTCGTCATGCTGGTGAACTCGCTCAAGCCACTGTCCGAGATATCCGGCGGCAATATGATGTCGCTGCCAAAAGAATGGACAATTGAGCCATGGCTTACTGCTTGGTCCACTGCTCAGATTGGGGTTGAGCCGACGGGCCTCAAGCCATATTTCATGAATTCAATTCTGATGGTCGTCCCCGCTGTTGCGATCTCAACGGTTTTGGGCGCACTTAACGGATATGTGCTGACGAAATGGCGCTTTCGCGGCCATAATATTATATTTGGGCTGTTACTCTTTTCTTGCTTCATCCCGTTTCAAATTGTGCTGATCCCGATGGCCGCAGTTTTGGGAAAGCTTGGTTTGGCGGGTTCAATTCCAGGCCTTGTGTTGGTGCATGTGGTATATGGCGTTGGTTTCACCACTCTTTATTATCGCAACTACTATGCCTCCTTCCCTACAGAATTGGTGCGCGCAGCAATGATTGATGGAGCGGGGTTCTTCAAAATCTTTTGGCGCATCCTTTTGCCCGTGTCCGGACCAATAACGGTGGTTTCGGTGATCTGGCAGTTCACAAATATCTGGAACGACTTTTTGTTTGGCGCTTCATTTGGCGGTATGACGCAGCCGATGACGGTTGCACTGAATAACCTCGTTCAGTCGTCCCAGGGCGTCAAAGCTTATAACGTTCATTTTGCTGGGGCCATCTTGGCCGCGCTACCCACACTAATTGTCTACATTGTCGCTGGCCGCTATTTTGTGCGTGGCTTGATGGCTGGATCAGTCAAAGGATAATACCATGAGCTTTCTTGAGATCTCCAACATCTCCAAATCCTACGGCAACGTGGAAGTGCTACATCACGTCGATATTAAAGTGAATGAGGGTGAGTTTTTGGTCCTTGTTGGGCCATCTGGTTGCGGTAAATCCACACTACTCAATATGATCGCGGGATTGGAAGACATCACCAACGGCGACATTTCCATTAGAGGCCAGGTTGTAAACGGCGTTCATCCGTCCAAACGTAACATCGCGATGGTGTTTCAAAGTTACGCGCTCTATCCCAATATGACCGTGGGGCAAAACATCACATTTGGCCTTGAGATGCATGGCGTACCAAAGCCAAAACGTGACAAAGCCCTAGCGGACGTATCTAGCCTATTGCAAATTGAGCAACTGCTTGACCGAAAACCGGGTCAACTTTCCGGTGGACAACGCCAGCGTGTAGCAATGGGACGCGCATTGGTGCGAAACCCAGATGTGTTTTTGTTTGACGAACCTTTGTCCAATCTTGATGCCAAGTTGCGTGTCGATATGCGCACCGAGATCAAAAAACTACACGAGCATTTGAAGACAACTATTGTCTATGTAACGCACGACCAGGTCGAAGCGCTTACACTTTCAACTCGAATTGCGGTGATGAACAAAGGCTATGTGCAGCAATTGGGCACACCCAAAGAGATTTATGATCGGCCCGCGAACATATTCGTAGCGACCTTCATGGGCAGCCCAGCGATGAATATTATTCCCGCTCTGATCAAAGCTAAAGACGGGGTACCTTTTGCACAAATTGCAACGTCAAGTGGCGAAACCGTCGATTTAATGCTCAGCCAAAAGAACCTAATAGATTGGGCAGGAAAACAAGTATCCTTGGGCATTCGCCCAGAGGCATTGACTGATCAAAATGGCGCCGACAAGAACTCAAAGAACATCATAATACTTGAGAACAAGGCCGGCGTTATTCAACTTGCCGGATCTGATACGTTTGTGACGACCAATTTAGGCGGAAAGGATATTACCGCTCGCCTTCGTGCCGATTCAAATGTTGAAGCGGGCAAGCCATTTGGGTTTGCTGTGGACATGGAAAAGGTGGTCGCTTTTGATCCAGAGTCTGAACAGCGTATCGTGGAGTAATGCAGTTGGGTGCTGTTATTTAGGGGCGGTTCCACGTTTTTGGCGTGCGGGCAAAGGGTCATCCTTGAGCATTTTTGAGGAAAAACGTCTTTGCTACACCTAAATATTGCCTTGCCGCCAGCAGGAATTCTTATGGATTGTCGCGTTTATAAATCGCTCGGTATAGATGTTTTTGCCGGCCGCTGATTTTATAAGGTTTTATCGTCTAAATCTCTAAACTGGGTAAACCCTAAACTTTGCGACAAGCCCATGGTTTCTCATTGGTGAAGCGTGCGAATAGCTTTTCCTTAAAGGGACCTCAGATATTTCGTCCGGCGGCACGCTCCTGCAGCCATTGTTCATTGGTGCCGCAGAATAAAAATCCATCTAACAATCCATAACAGGCCAGCTTTGCATCTCTTAAAGAGAACCCCTGCGGATTGACGCTGCGCTCAAGCCATAGTCCGTCAACTAAGGATGTGAGGCTAATCGCAACAAGGCCAGCATCCACTTCATCTGCATTTCCTTCGGCTATTGCGACTTCTTCAATTACGGCCACCAGTTCAGCGCGGTAAGACATAAACATCTCCGCGGCAGGGCCACGGATATTTGGATTTTGGCGAAGTTCACTCCAGAACGCCAGCATCATAGAAAGTCGATTTTCTGAGTGCCCTTCAGGATCAAAACAGGCCTCGACAAATGCGGCTAGCCGCTCTCTTGGTTCGATACATTCTTGCCGGACGAGGTCAAGAAGACCCGTGATAAAATCCTTCAATAACCGCTCGTATGCGTGAAGAATGAGTTCGGCTTTACCTGAGAAATGGAACCTAAGCAGCCCAGGAGACACCTCCGCACGGCGGCAGATTTCGCGCACTGTAGTCGCGGAATATCCAACTTCACCCACAGACTCGATCGTTGCTAAAATCAACCGTTCGCGCCTCACCTCCGCTTCCAATCGCGAATATTTAGGGGGATGTTTTCTTACAGTGGGCAAGGTGTCTCTCTTTCTATGGTCAGAAGGCATTACTACGTTACCGATCTAGTGAGACTTTTCAAGTTGCAATAAGGGTTTGTCGGGCCAGAATGGGCCTTATTATACGTTTGTAAAATAAATCTTGCCATCGAAACTCGGCTCGAATACGCTCAAGGTCAGAGGACAAAATTTGAAAACTAGGGAGAACCATTTTGAATATCTGGACAAAATACGTTGTTGGAATGGCTGCTGTTGTGGCATTTGCTTCGTTTGCGCAGGCGGGCGAGGTGTTGGACAAAGTTATGGATGAAAAAACCATGATGGTTGCGACAAATTCAGAATATCCACCCGCCTCATATCTAAATTCCAAAGGAGAATTTGAGGGCTTTGACGTTGATGTAGCGAAGGAGTTGGCGAAACGCATGGGTGTTGAAGCAAAATTCATGAACCCGGCTTGGGAGGCCATCACTTCGGGAAAATGGGGTGGTCGCTGGCAGGTTGCTATTGGATCAATGACGCCAACCCCCGCACGAGCCCAAGTTCTGGATTTTCCAGCGATCTACTATTTCACACCTGCTGCTTTCTATGTTCATGCGGACGCTCCTTATCAGTCCTTGGCAGACCTGAGCGGCAAGAAAATTGGATCCAGCGCCGGGTCAACTTATGAAGGTTATCTCAATAAGACCCTTACGTTGGACAGCGCTTATTCACCAGCGTTCGACTATCTTGTCGATCCCGGTGAAATTCGTACCTACGAGACGGATACAAATGTTATGGACGACTTGCGCCTTGGCGACGGTGTGCGTCTTGATGCAGGCATTTCGTCCGTGCCAAACATTCTTGAGGCTGTGAAGAACGATTACCCACTGCGGATTTTGGGTGAGCCGGTATTCTTCGAACCTCTAGCTGTTGTTGTGGCAAAAGGCGACACTGAATTCTCAAGCAAAATTGCCAGCATCATTGAAGAGATGCGAACTGACGGCACGCTTAAGTCGCTTTCAGTCAAATGGTTCGGTGCGGACCTTGTTACGACCAAGGCGGACTGAAAAAGTCTGTGAAAAAAGCAATCATGGCAAACATAGCCGCAATCATGCAACACGCGCTGGCAAGGCGCGTGTTGCTATTTCTCGTCTTGTTTGGGGTGTTGGTTAACTTCAACTATCCTGAAAATTGGGCGTTGGGCAGGCCTGCAATAGCAGCAATCATTGCAGGGGTACTCACGCTCAACGTACACCTTGTTCTCTATCTGTCGTTTCGTGTTCAGGTTGCGGTGTTCTGGCTTCAGTTGTTGGCGCTGTTCTTGGCGTTCTTCTACTCGTTCAACTTGTCTTACAGCTTTATTTCCGAACGTTTACCACTGCTGATCTTTACTGGTGTGGGGTACACATTGCTGGTGTCAGCCCTCTCGATCACATTTGCGAGCCTGATTGCGTTGTTCGGCTCCTTAATGCGGTTGTCGAATAATGGCGCGGCATTTGCCATCTCAACATTCTATGTCTCTTTCTTTCGTGGGACACCATTGTTGTTGCAAGTTTATCTGATTTATTTGGGGTTGCCTCAGCTTGGCATCATTCTGGATGCGATACCCTCTGGTGTTATCGCTCTGTCGCTTTGTTATGGCGCCTATATGACCGAGATTTTTCGATCAGGTATTCAAGCCGTTCCCAAGTCCCAATCTGAAGCCGCATTTGCCCTTGGATTAAAGCCTTGGCAGATCATGTTGAAAGTTGTCTTGCCGCAAGCGATTAGAATTATAATTCCACCAACGGGAAATAATTTCATCGCAATGCTCAAGGATTCATCATTGGTTTCAGCGATGGGGGTAATGGAATTGATGTATCTGGCCCGCACCCTTGGGCGTTCTGAGTTCAAGCATTTTGAGATGCTCATTACGGCGGCCCTTATTTATTGGTTTATCAGTTTCCTTTTTGAATTGTTGCAAGGCCGACTGGAAGCCCATTTCAGCAAATCATCGCAACGCTAACGGCTGGCGCGCATGAATGCATCGTCGGGGACCCATATGCTGGCGTCTGTGGCATCGGCGTCGGCATCAATGTCCTGATTTTTGGTCGAATATTTTGAAGGCAATTATGACATACAAACTATATTGGTATGCAGGAAGCGCTGCCATGGCACCTCATGCGATTTTGCATGATACCGGCGCCAAATTTGATTTGATTGAAGCAAAGGGCGCATTCTTGAAAAGCGCCGAATATAGAGAGATCAACCCAAACGCCACGGTCCCAACCCTTATTTATGGCGAGAGTAAGGGCCTATACGAAAGTGCTGCAATTTGTCAGTTTCTGGCTGAGAAACACCCTGAAACAGGGTTAAGCCCTTCCATTGATGATCCCATTCGGGGGAGCTATCTACAATGGATGGTGCATTTAACCAATACGGTTCAGGAAGCCATGACCATCTGGTGGCACCCGGATCAATATACGGTTGATGTCGATGTTCAAAAGAAACTACGGCGCGAGGCAGAGGCACGGTTGGCCAGGCTCTGGCAAGTTATAGACAAACATTTGGGGCGCAGCGGCCCGTTGCTATGTGGCGATCGATTTCTCGCATGTGATTATTATTTAGCGATGCTGATCCGTTGGACCCGCGGCATGCAACATCCCGGCGAGGAGTTCCCACATTTAAACCGCTTAGTCCGCATAACAATGGCACGTCCAGCGTATAAAAAAATGCTGGAGGATCAGCAAATTACCCAGAATTATTTACCCGATACGACAACGGGATCTGCAAGCAGTGGACAGTAAACACAGATAATCGAGCAATCGGATTGGTCGCAAATGATGATGGAGACCATTTAACGTCGTTCATGACAAATCTAGGAGACTTCACGATTAACTAGCTGCTTTCAGCATATCGCATAGGCTCCAGAAGCAGCACGTGCATTTTCCTCGTGAGGCAGCAGCATTTTCGTGTGGTGGAACTTTTTTTGGTGAGTTTTAACAACTCAAGCACTTTTTATCACGCTATCTGGCGAGCGCTCGATCAGATCTGGCAAAAACAGTTTTTGTAAATTCGCTGGATCATCACCTTGTAACAATCGCAGCATGAACTCGCCGATCATCTGGCTTGGTTTAGAAATTGGCAAGTAGCATGTTGTGATCGGTGGCGTGAAATATTGAGAGATATTCAGATCATCTGTAGCGATGACGACCGCGTCGCGCCCATGAACGTAACCGTGCATGTGAAATCCGGATAAGACACCAAGTGCTGAAGCTTCGTTTGCGCATATATAAGCTGTTGGCGGATGAGATAGAGATATCATCTCCAGCATCTTCGAACGACCAAAGGATGGGGTTAGTCCCCCATTTGCGACCAGCTCCGGACGGAAACTGATATCTGCTGATTTCAAGGTGGCTTGATATGCGTTGAGCCGTTCCATCGAATACATCAAGTCTTCATGGTCATTGAGCAACGCAATATGTTCGTGTCCACGTGCCAACAAACGTTCAACGCAAATTGTTGCAATGCGGTTATTGTCTGTGTCCACAAACGCGTGGGGTTGCGCAGACTTGCTCATGCCATAAGTCACGAACGGAAAGTTCCGTTCTTGCATATATTTGATGCGCGGATCGTTTGCCAACGTGCCCGAAATTACAATTCCATCAGCAGTGGAATGTTCAACAATTTTTTGAATTGTCCTTAGGCTTTCGTCAAAATTACGGGCCTGAAACTGGATCATTCGGTAGGGGCTATGCTCCAACGCATGCGCTATGCCACTGACCAGTTGGGCATAGCCCACACCATGCCATTCATAGTCATCAGGGTCGCTGGCGACCGTAACCATCGCAATCTGGTGCGTTTTGCCCGTCCGGAGTTGCACACCGCTCAAATTCAGCTCATATCCAAGCCGATTTGCTGCATCGATGACCTTATCGCGTGTAACCGGGCGAACTTGGGGGGAACCATTCAATGCTTTTGAAACAGTGGCCGTTGAGAGCCCGGTTTCGGTTGCAATTGTTTTAATGGTTGGGCGCAGCAACATCAGAATCCTTTAAAAATCTTGTTCTTGGGTAGCCGAGAATATTTTGAAGCGCAAGTAGACGGCCGAAGTCCACGCAAAAGCAGGGTCGCGAAGCCCTTGCCCTGTCAATGCATCAAAATTCTCGGCCATACCTGATTTCTCGCAAACTGCTATGAAACCAGACATGATTTGGTGAGCCAAAGTCCGTTCGTTTTGTTGCAACATGCCATCAACAATTAACATCGTTGTTGGTGCCCAAATTGGACCGCGCCAATAACCGTCAGCTTCATAATAGGTGCTCATTGGGGCCTCTGTGGCGACGCCCCATTGCGTTAGCAATTGTAGATCGTTGAACCGTTCAATTAGCTTCTGCGCTATGTCCTTTGGTAGCTTTTCACCCAGCATGAGCGGCATGAACTGAATAAGGCTCTTATCTGGCAAGCTAAGATCTTTGCGTGACTGGTGTCGCACCTGAAATGTTCCTCCATCCCACAATTTGGCAACAAGCAACTCAATCAACTTATTTTCGATGCTGTCGTAAGTTTGCGCAACATCCGTTTCGCCAATCGTCGCCGAGATACGCGAAATCATACGAGCGGTTAGGGCCAAAAACGTAGGCAGGTCCGGCCCTTCAACTGGGCCATTTTCAGCAAAAAAGCTCGCATTGTCCCAACCACTATCATTTCCGTGGGCATAACTTGGCAAATGTTCTTCATCCGCGCGCGTATATGTCAGCCAATAGTGCAACTGTTTTTGCAACTTATCGCGAAGATAAAGACATTGTTCGGCGGTAAAAATGGGACCATAGGCATCTAGAATATAAGCGATTGCCCACCCATGTACCGGAGGTTTTGTAAAACTGTAGGATTTACCCTTGTCGTGAACGAAGTCGGGCAGCAAGCCGCTTTCATCTTGATGGTCAAAGATTGCGGCAAATTGATCAAATGCAAGTTGGGGATGAAGTTTTGCAACCCCAATCGCTGAAAATGCGTTGTCCCAACTCCAGATATTGATCATGTGATTTTTCGACATGTATATAGCGGGGGCAGTCAATATACCGCCTTTAGGCACAGTGTTTGCCCACAATATATATTGAGCAAGCTCGACCGCAGCGGACATCTGATTATCCACAGCCCAACTCTGAAAGTCTTGGGCAGAAGCACGTTGCGCGTCTGAAAAATGCGCAAGCGGTATGGGTGGCGCCAACCGTTCATGTATCTGTATCCCAGCGTCAATTGTTTCGCCGGAAAAGCTGATAGCGACATTTTCTGCATGGTCACGCCGCCATTGACCCGTAACCTTGCAACCGCCCTTATGGACAAAGGGCGAAAGCTTCAAATTTTCGCCGGCAGCCACGACGCAATCGCGACCGTCTGCTGAGGTGAACGCATAGTCATAACGCGAGCCATTTAGGCCAAATGTGATCACTATGTTTTCGGCGTAAATATGCAGAACTTCACCGGCGCCCAGCGCAAACTTTGCGGTGCCAACTCGTCGTTCACCATCATAAAGAGTTGCGATTAGTGCGGCAGGCGTTAATTCAAAGATGGGTTTCAGGTTCTGCCCATCTGTATCTGAAAACGAAATCGCGCAAAGATTTCCCAATGTCGGGCGTTCATCTCCTCCGGCCACAAAACGCAAATAAAACTCTTTTGCGTTAGCTTTTGCAGATGGAACCATCGAAAGGGTCGTGAACCGTTGGTGTCGTGAAAACGGCACCTTTTCAAAATTAAACAGGTTCACACTTTACCCCTTTACGGAAGAGCCAATCGCTCCATCCATGATATATCGTTGCGCAAAGAAGAACAGGATCAATGGGGGAATGCACAAAAGAACAGTGATCGCTGCAATCGATGTGATGTCGGTCTCATGCAGGCCTTTGAACATCGATAGACCCAAGGTCAGCGTATATTTAGATTGGTCATTAAGATAGATAAGTGGACCCAAATAGTCGTTCCAAGCATTCATAAAGTGGAACGTGCCCACCAGCACGAGTGCAGGCATCATCAATGGCAAATGGATGCGCCAGTAGATCTGCCAAGAATTGGCCCCATCCATGCGTGCAGCTTCATCAATTTCTATGGGTACGGTCATGATATATTGGCGCAATAGGAACACAAAAAATGCATCCGCAAAATAAGCCGGCACGATCAACGGCTTGAGCGTGTTGATCCAACCAAGCATGTTAAATTCCATATAAAGCGGGATCATTTTCACGTCCCAGGGGATCATCATTGTGGACAATAACAAGATGAAAATCCCATCACGGCCCTTGAACTGGAAACGTGCAAAGCCATACGCCACCAGCGAGCAAGAAAGCAGTTGCCCAAAGGTAGACAGCACCACAACAATCAGCGAGTTTTTAAGATAAATATCAAAAGGCTGTTTGAACCATGCCGTGAGGAAATTGCTCCATTGTGCATCTGACGGCCAAAATACCGGCGGATATTGGTAAAGCTCTGGCACGCTTTTGATCGCGGTGACCAATGTCCAATAAAAGGGCATAAGAAACAGAGCGGACAGGAAAATCAACGCGCCATATGTGAGTGATTTAACCATCTGATTGGTCCTTATTTTTCATTTCACCTTCGTAGTAAACCCAAGCTGACGAGGATTTCATGACCATCATAGAAAGCACCAGAATGATCAAGAACATCACCCAGGAATTGGCGGCTGCAAAACCCATTTCGAAGTGCTTGAACGCATTATCGTAAATATACATCGCAAAGAAGTAAGTGCTCTCAAGTGGGCCGCCGCCTGTGAGCAACAAAGCAATTGTTAGCTGTTGGAAGGCGGCAATAATCGAGGTGATAAAGGTGAATAACAACATCGGCGATAGCATTGGGATGGTGATAAAAATCAAACGCGCCCAAGCAGGCACACCTGACATCTTGGCCGCTTCATAAAGTTCTTTGGGAATGGATTGAAGACCTGTCAACAAAATCAACATGGTGCCGCCAAGTCCCCACAAAGACGCCACAACAATTGCCAGCAGTGACCAACTGGGATCACCTAGCCAGTTTGGCCCCTCTATTCCCGCAAGTCCCAAAAGGAAATTCAAAATGCCATATTCATGGCTGTAAATCCAAGCCCAAATGGTCACCAGCGCAACCCCAGAGATCACACTCGGTAGATAAAAAATGGTCCGAAAAATACCGCTGCCGATTACCCGTTGATTGAGCAGCACAGCTAACAGCAAACCCAGGACGATATTGAAGGGCACAAAGAACAAGCCGAACTTGATTGTTACCCAAAGACTATCCCAAAAGAGCGGGTCTTGAGTGAGCATAATTTCATAATTTTCAAGACCAATGAAAGTGCGTTCACCCACTACTGGCCAATCATAAAAACTCATAACCAACGAAAATATTAGGGGCCCCAGGGTGAAAAATAGGAACCCCAATATCCAAGGGGAAATAAAGAGATATGGAGTCAGCTTTTCGAGTGTTCGAGACTGCTGTGCTGCACTATCGGGATTGGCGCCCATATCATTACTCCCCCTTGGAATGGCTTAGTTTAGATGCCGCGCAGAGCGGGCAACTGCATCATCCAAATGTTTCTTGGCATTACCTTTTTCGATCATCGTCGCTTCGATGGCACGCTCTAGGTTGGTTTGAATTTTGCCCCAGTCTTCGTGTTTCAAGAAGGCGTTCGACTCACGATTAGATACAGCCAAAATGTCGAAGAATGGCTTGAAAATCGGATCCGTTGTCATGTTGAGTTCTTCAGCAACACTTGTGCGGATCGGCAAATCGTTTGTGCGCAATTTGACCGCTTCGGCTGATGAGAAGAATTTTACGAACTTCCATGCCAATTCAGCATTTTTGGTGTCTTTTGCAACGGACATTGCAGAAGCGCCAATTGATGAATGCACTGGTTTATCGCCAAACGAAGGCAGCGTTGCCACACCGTAATTGATACCGGCTTCTTCAATGCCGCTTTTTGACCACATGGCGCTTTGATACATTGCCAGCTTGCTGCCTTTGAATAGGGCAGAACCAGATGTGTTGTCGCCAATGCCGAGCACCACAGCTTCTTCATTCTTCGCCATATCGGCAAACATAGAAAGCACTTCAACAGCTTCAGGGCTGTTCATGTACCCATCCACTGCGCTGCCATCAGCGGCAATAAAGCGGGTGCCATTTGACCAGAAGAATTGCTCGTAGTCGAATGGATCGGGCTTAGCCTCTACAGCATAGCCATAGACTTTGCCTTCTTTATCACGGAATTTGGCTGCCTTTTCGCGCAACTCAGCCCAGGTCCAGTTTGCGCTTGGCGCTTCAACACCAGCGGCCTCAAACATGTCCTTATTGTAGAAAACAACATGAGTGGTAAACCCGGCTGGCATGCCATAGGCTTTGCCATCGATACGTGTTGTGTTGATCAAACCAGCAGGTATATCGCTAAGGTTCATATCTTCGGCATCACGCGCCATCAACTCGTCTAGCGGCATCAGCGATTTGTAATATTTTGGGTAGTTCCACATGTACATTACGTCAGGCGGGTTCCCAGCGCCAAATGATGCGATCAGCTTTTGATCATACCCGTCAGCATACGGTTCCACTTGAACTTTTACACCCGGGTTTGCAGCTTCAAAACGCTTGGCGATTTCTTGCTGAATGGCCAAGCTTTCGTCGCTATCCCAAGTCGCAAAACGCAACACGTCTTCTGCGAGCGCCGAGCCGCCAATTGTGAGCGCCGCAACCGCCGAAGCAAGTGCTAGCTTTTTTAAATTTTTCATTATTCCTCTCCTCTTCCTGTCGCATTTCGCGACCCTTTTTGTCGATCAATAAGCGATCGTGTTTCCGCGTCCAACGCACGCGGGATTGCGTCCCCGTCAGGATTGAATATGTGACAATGCTGGGCAGGAAATTTCAGATGAACCCGTTCATTTGCGACCACAGGATGCGTACCACGGGTGATAATTGTAAAATTCTGGCCGTTATCTAATGCCAGATGCACTTGGCTCTCTGTGCCCAAACGCTCAACAAGGATGACTTGGCCATGAGCATCTGCATCGCGCTCATCAACCAGTTCAATATTGTCTGGCCGAATACCCAATGTGTGTTCACCATCAGACAGATCGGCAACATCTTCACGCATTGTGATATCAATTGCATGATCGAGCGAATTACCCACAACCCTGATCTTCTTTTCGGGCAATGCCTTGGCTTCAACTTTGATAAAATTCATTTTTGGTGAGCCAATAAAACCTGCAACAAACAAGTTCTCTGGCGCATAGAACAGCTCAAGTGGCGTGCCAAATTGTGCAACTTTACCCTTGTCTAAAACCACGACGCGATTTGACAGGGTCATCGCCTCTACTTGGTCATGGGTCACATAAATCATTGTGACGCCCAATCGCTTATGCAGGTTAGCAAGTTCAACCCGCATGGTAACGCGCAGCCCTGCATCCAGATTAGATAGGGGCTCGTCGAGCAAAAACAGTTCAGGGTCGCGCACAATTGCCCGCCCAATCGCAACACGCTGCCGCTGGCCGCCTGAAAGTTGCTTGGGGCGGCGCTTTAACAGGTCCGAAATTTGTAGAATATGCGCTGCATTTTGCACGCGCTCTTCGATTTCTCTCCTCGGCACACCGTTCAACGACAAGCCAAACGACAGATTTTTATAAACACTCATGTGCGGATAAAGCGCGTAGTTCTGAAAAACCATCGCAATGTCACGTTTGGCAGGTGGCAAATTGGTGACTTCACGTTCGTCTAAAACCACAGCGCCAGCATTGATTTTTTCCAAGCCGGCGATGGATCTAAGTAGGGTGGTTTTACCGCAGCCCGACGGGCCAAGAAAACTTACGAACTCACCATCACGAATATCCAGATCAACACCTGAGAGTACAGGCACATCTCCAAACTTTTTGTGTAGCTGTTTGATTTTTACGCCAGCCATTTATCACCCATTTTCCCTTAGGTATCATTAGAAATATAAACGTTTAACTTTTCAAGTAAAGTCTTCATTCAATTTCTTTTGACAATTGTCTTCTGTGCTTATCATGCAACTCATACGAACCACCAATTCAAAACAGCATTGGTAAAATCCGCTGTTGAATATTAAATCTGCCAAATGGCCACGTCATAGGGAGCCAGCTCCATCCCGCCAACTAAGAATTGCGTTTCTGTTGGCAAATCAAGCTGCTCAGGTTTATGAGAAAAATTGAATGCGAACTTCAGGTTTTCACGACGTGTGACCCGCACATTGGTTGCAACGTTTGGTGATGCGAAAACGTCAGCCCAACTTGTCAGCTTGCCAACCACTTCCTGCAGTAGGCTTGGCGTGAAGTGCGTTGCACCATACCAACATTTGTCATTTCCCACGAGTGCAGGTGAGCCTTGTCGGAACTCAGATTGGAACGTTGCCAGCACCGTCTCGTCACTTACAATATGCTCACGCCAATTGCCCAAGTCACCCAGGATCCCGTCGAGTTCTACGCGGTCCTTATTGTAGGGGGGCAAGGATTCCACACGTTCCACTTTCACATCAATTAAACGGGTAAAGTTTCCTGGCGGCAACTTGGTTGGTATATGCATGTCTTTGGTTTTGCTGCCTGTTCGTGCGCCCAAATAGACCTTGGCTGAACTCTCTTCTAACTTGTCGACAAACGCTGAATTATCAATGATCATATCCGGCACAACCACTAACTTATAGTGCTCAAGGTCAGAATGCGGACCGACAATATCCACGTCAATGCCGCGCTGAGAAAAGGCAACATACCAATCCATAGCAACCCGAGAACTGGAATAATCTTCACCCTGCGGCAATGCATGGGCAGCCCATCGAGATGGATAATCGAGCACCAACGCTACCTCTGATTGCTGGCGCTGCCCCGTTTCTGGCAACAAAGCGCTTTCACGCACAACTTGTTCAACCTCAAGAAACCCTTGGTCAGGCTCATTATTGGGCAATAATAGACCCGCATGAAACTGTTCTTGTGCAAATTTTGATTGTCGCCAACGGAAATAACAAACCACATCGACGCCATGCGCATATGCCAGCCATGTCCACAGCCTTGTCATCCCATCTTGAGGTGATTGATTGTGTTTCGCCCAATTTACTGGTCCGGGCTGTTGCTCCATAATCCAAGCTTTTCCTTGCCCAACCTGTCGGTACAAATCATTGTTGAATGCAGGTTGATCAGGAATTCCAGTGCGCAGCCGTTCTGCCTTTTCTTCGTCATCCAACCCTGCATAAACCAAGGCGCCCATTGGGTAACTATCCCATGAAGCAAAATCGATATCCTTACCCACCGCATAATGGTCGAAGTCAGTGTTATGCCCCATGAAGTTATGGGTGATTGGGCGACCCGGCGAGAGTTTGCGCAGCAGGTCCACCTGCATCTTATTAAAACTCACAACTTGATCAGATGAGAAACGATAAAAATCTAACAGGTGGGTAGGGCTTGGTTCCTCAACTAAATTATTAGGTAATTCAATTTGGCTGAACGATTGGTAGGTCATCCCCCAAAAGCGGGTGCCCCACGCTTCATTCAAACAATCTATGGCTTCATATCGAGCGCTCAACCACTTTTGAAAAGCTGTTTGTGCAACATCTGAATAGCTATAGATTGTATTGTGATCGCCATATTCATTGTCGACTTGCCATGCATGCACGAATTCGTTTTTACCGTATCGATTGGCAAATGCTTTTGTAATGCGCACCGCATGTTCGTGGTAAATGTCGCTTGAAAAACAATAATGGCGGCGTGCGCCGAACTTACGCACATTGCCATGTTCATCCACAGGCAGTATTTCGGGATGTTTATCAACCAACCATTTAGGCGGGGCAGCTGTCGGCGTACACATCACGACCTGCAGACCCGCTTTTCCCAACGTATCGACCGCCTGGTCAAGCCAATCCCAATCGAACTCACCTTCGCTTGGCTCAACCAATGACCAGGTAAACTCAGCAATGCGGACCCAAGTCAAACCCAAAGCGGCCATTTTGCGCGCATCATCTGCCCACATTTCTTTCGGCCATTGCTCTGGGTAATAACAAACGCCCAACTCCAACATACTAATCGCTCCGTGCTTTCGCTAAACTGAAACCCAATCCATTTTTCAGACTCATACACAATTTGACAAAAATAAAAACGATTATATTTTGAAATGAACAATCAATGTGAACTTTGAGCTATCTCTATTCCATCAAAAGCAGGTGCCCATCAGGGCATAAACTGAACCAGTTTCCAAGGTCGAGAAGGTTGGCGAGAGGATCACGGCTAACGGCGCATCCGCACTAAAGTTTGCGGCACGAATTGCCTGGGACGAATTTGGGTGCGAGCACAAAATCTTCTATTGGATCTGCGTGGCCTTCAGGGTTGGTAATGCGGTGCAGGATACGTTGTGAAATGATATGACCAAGTTCCAGTGTGTCTTGAATGACCATAGTAATGCGCGGCGTCATGACCTCGCTCCATTGGATATCGTCAATCATCGCTAGCGATACATCGTTAGGGCAATTGAAGCCGAGTTCTTGCATGGCTTGAAGCGCCGCCAGCGCTGCGACGTTATTAACGCCTATGATCGCGGTAGGGCGTTCTTTTTGAACGAGTAAACGCATGGCCGCCTCATATCCTGCTTGGCGCGAAAACTTACCATTCACAATGAAGTTGGGGTTGATATCAACTCCCGCGCCCATCATCGTATCTCGAAAGCCGCGATAGCGTTCGCTGGCTGTATGCATGTGTTCGGGACCTGCGATGAATGCGATATCGCGGTGGCCCAATTGCAACAAGTGTTCAGTTAACATTGCGCCGGCCAAATGGTTGTCAGAGCCGACAAAGTCGCGCTCGATCCCGGGCACTTTTTGGTCAAAGCATACGATAGGAATTTTCAATTCTTTGATGAAATCAGTGTATTTCTCATCAAATCCGGCGGGTGACAGCACAAGACCTGCGACTTTTAAGCCGATCAAGTGTTTCACCAATTGTCGCTCTCGTTCCTCTTCACCAGAAGAGTCAGTAACCAACACAAAATGGTTTTGCGCCAAAGCATGGTTTTCCAACTGCCTACGGATGTCGCCGAAAAATGGGTTACCCACATGACCAACCACAAAGCCGATCATCCGACTTTGCCCACGCGCAAGACTTTGAGCGAGCGGATCTGCGACATAACCCACTTCTGTGACCGCGCTTCGAACACGCGCAAGTGTTTTTTCACTCACACGGCTCGGACTATTCAACGCAAGAGAAACAGTAGAAACAGAAACCTTTGCAAGCTTGGCGACATCACGAATATTAGGCATAAAACTATCGAACCGCTTCCATTAATATAATAATTCTCTTGTCTAAGTAAACCAGCATGTTGACGAAGAAAACTATCAGACTATCGCCGTTTTGCAAGCCAAATAGCGAGCCACTCTCGTTTCGAGCCTTGACATTCGCCAATGCCTGAGTCCAGTATTGGCTATCGAACCGGTTCGAACAAGTAGAATTTAGGGAGAAATATTTTGGATCAAGCTCTGCCAACACAGAAATTTTCAGACACGAATGATGGCAAGGCGTGGTTCACTTCTGACCGTTTTGGCATGTTCATCCATTTCGGACTTTATGCCTTGGGTGCGCGCCACGAATGGTTGAAGCATCGCGAAGAGATAACAACCCAAGATTACGCAAAATATTTCGAGAATTTTGACCCAGATTTATATGACCCTCAAGAATGGGCGCGTGCTGCGCGTGAGGCGGGCATGAAATATGTCGTGCTCACCGCCAAACACCATGAGGGTTTTTGTCTTTGGGACAGCAAGTTCACCGACTACAAAGTCACTAATACGCCATATGGCAAGGATATGCTTGGCCCCTATGTAGATGCTTTGCGCGCTGAGGGTCTGAGGGTAGGTGGCTCCATATTTAGCGCAAATGCGCAAGATGCAACTGTGAATTTATCGTTGCAAATGTGGGGAAGCGAAACCGACGCGGCTCTATGGCAAAGCCTTGCTGATCTCGTAACCAAAGAACACCCCAACATCACAGTGACCCCAGAAATTTCGGGTTGGACGGATTATTGGACTTCTTGATGAGTTCAGCTTCGATCCATATCCCCAACATGCTGACCGATCAAAATCTGGCCATGCAGGCAATCGTCATCGTCTCGCTTTGGGCTGGCATTGGCTACAATACCGTGTTGTTTAACGCCGCGCTTGATATGGTGCGCGAAGACTATGATAATGATCAGGTCCGCGCCGTAATGATGATTGAAATCGTCGGAAAATCCACCGCCGACGTCATTCGAAAACTACGCGGCCTACCAGAAATCCACACCATCCACTCCACCAACGGCAATTGGGATCTAATCGCAGAAATCCACTCGGGATCATTGTCCGAGTTCGACAATGTATTGCGCAAAGTCCGCATGATCGACGGGATTTTGAATTCTGAAACGAACTTGTTGCTTAGTTCTGTTTGAGGCGAATAGCGCTAAAGCGTTTTCGCTCAGTCAAATAGAGTACCTGTCATCTTGCACTTCAGATCAAGCGGGTTTGGTTAGGTCGGAAGATAGAAGGGCGGGAAGCGGACTTTCGTTGCTGATGCGAAAGAAGCGTTATGTGGGGGGGAGAAATCATGAACTGTAATGTTGTTGGGTTTAGTGTTTTACGTCGCGCCCAATATCTTGGAACCTGTTCGTCTTCCAGTCAGGATTTGCACTAAATTCTACCGTCAGGAATTCGATGAAGGTACGGACGCGCGAAGGCATATATTTGGCTGCGGCGAAAATGGCGTGAATGCCTTTGGTCTGGGTGCTCGCGTCGCACAATATCCGTACTAAACGCCCATTTGCGATGTCGCGTGATACAACATAATCTGGGCAAAGTGCAATCCCCTGAGCCCCCACAGCCAAATCCCGTGAAGATCTGGCTGAATTGACTTTAAAACTCCCCTTCACCGGGATGCTATACGATTGGGTGCCGTGCGTGAATACCCAGTTATCCCCAGACCGCATATTGGTGTCACGAATACAATCATAATTGATAAGGTCGTCTGGAATTTTAGGTGTTCCATTTTCTTCAAGATAGCGCGGCGATGCTACGGTCCAAAGCTCTGTTGCCCCTAACTTTCGGGCGATCAAACTAGATGTCTCCAACTCACCGATACGTATCGCTAAATCGAACCCTCCCTCGGTCAAACTGACATAACTGTCGCTGAGTTTGAGGTCGAATGAAATGTCCGGATGATGGTTGTGAAACGCGCAGAGCAACGGTTGAAGATAGAGTTCTCCGAACGTGCTGGGGGCAGAAATCCGCAGTAAACCTAATAGATTTGCCGTATCATCGCGTAGGCTCGTATTAAGATCGTCAATCTCATCGAGTATCCGAAGAACTTGATCGTAATATCGTTGCCCCTCACTGGTAACGCTGATCCGTCGGGTCGTTCGATGTAATAATCGTAATCCAAGGTGATCTTCAAGCTGCGCGATGTATTTGCTGACTAACTTTTTAGATATCGAGAGCCGGTCCGCCGCGTTGGTGAATGAACCTGCTTCAACTACAGCGACAAATGTTTTCATACCATCAAGAGTGTCCATGATTGTCCATACTACGGCGAAAGAGTTTCTGCAATAGGTCTATTTATCAGCTCAATTGAAGCTGTCATACCAAACCCATCGGACAGCTATGTTGGCGAAATAAACGCTGCATTCGCGTAACGACAGATGAACACACAAGGACTTTGAGAATGACATACAACCTAAAAGCTGCCCTCGTAGCTGCGATCATTACACTCCCTGCAGTCCCCACTTTGGCCGCAGATATGAGCCCCAGCCACGTATCCATGCCGCACGGGATCACCGCAGAACAATTCTATAATGGCGGCTCCACTTCCGGCACGGAAGCGCAGTCTCATATCGACAAATTTGATGTTTTGGATTTCGAAGTATTCTCAGGGCAACAATGGGAACGTTTACATGAAAGCCACGACGAAAATATCATCGTTACATGGCCTGACGGACACTCTACCACAGGTATTGAAGTCCATATCTCGGATCTCAAAAACATGTTTGTCTTTGCGCCAGATATTTCAATCAAAACGCACCCTGTGAAAATTGGATCTGGTGACTGGACGACAGTTATTGGCGTTATGAGCGGCACGTTTTCCGAACCAATGCCAATTGGTGAAGGCCAATTCATTGAGCCTACAGGGCGAACATTTGAGTTAAAAATGGCGACAGTGGGTTTTTGGCAAGATGGTCTCATGATTCATGAATGGCTGTTCTGGGATAACGACACATTTTATCGTCAACTTGGATTGCGCGACTAATCACGTTTTGTGGCGCTGCAACACAGTTGCGGCGCCCTTACCCGTTTGACTCATAAGACCTAGACAACCTGTTATCTTGAAGGAGTAATTTTGTGCTGATCAATGGAGTATGGCAAAAAGACTGGCAACCAGTTCAGTCAAAAGATGAGGACGGTCGGTTCGTCCGCCAGCAGTCAGTGTTTCGCAATTGGATCACGCCCGACGGATCCGCTGGGCCAACGGGAAAAGCTGGTTTTCAAGCACAGGAAGGGCGTTACAGGTTATACGTGGCATTGATCTGTCCTTGGGCATCAAGAACATTGATCGCACGTCAACTTAAAGGTTTAGAGGAGATGATTGCAGTCACGGTGCTGAATCCGCGTTTAACAGATCAAGGATGGGCCTTTGGTGGTTTTTACGGCGCCGATGAAGACCCTATGTTTAGATCGTCTTTCATGCATGAACTATACACACGTGCGGATTCTACATACACGGGTCGCGCTACAGTACCGGTGTTGTGGGACATGCAGGCCAACACTATTGTCAACAATGAGAGCGCAGACATTCTACGCATGCTCAATACGGCTTTTGATAACGTTGGCGCGATTGGGCCAGACCTGTATCCAGCCTTTCTGGCGGATAAGATTGACGCACTCAACACCGAAATTTACGAGACGCTCAATAACGGTGTGTATAAAGCGGGTTTTGCTTCATCACAGCAAGCATATGAGGAAGCAAACGCCGAAATTTTTGCACAACTTGATCAGCTTGATGCGCGCTTATCGGACGGCAGGCGCTTTGTGTTTGGGGATGCAATCACAGAAACGGATGTCCGACTTTTCGTGACGTTGATCCGTTTTGATGCAGCGTATCACGGCCTGTTCAAGACCAATCATAAACGCATTGCCGATTACCCCCATTTGCAGGCGTTTTTGAAATCACTGTTGGCCTTGAAGGGGGGCCGTGAAGCCGTTGATATTGATCACATAAAGGCGGGTTACTACTCAGTAAAGGCGCTTAATCCTTTAGGAATAGTGCCCAATGGACCCGATCTTTCGGCCCTAGGATTATAAGACATGCAACCAGCTTTATTTTTACCACATGGCGCGCCTGATTTGGCGATCGCTGACATTCCTGCGGCAGTGTTCCTAAGATCAGTGCTTAATGACGCAAAGCGACCAGATGGGATCGTCATCATTTCAGCCCATTGGGAAACGGCAGGCTTAGAGATGACCTCAGCACCCACGCTTTCGACTATCCGTGATTTTGGTGGGTTTTCTCAGGATCTGTACGCCATTTCATATCCAGCAAAAACCAATACGTGGCTAATTGAAACTGTTGAAGCGAACTTACGAAACAACGGTATTTCAGTTACCAAAAACACCTCTCGAGGCTTGGATCACGGCGCTTGGATCCCCTTACGCCTTGCGGTGCCTGCTGCCGATATTCCTGTCGTGCAAATTTCATTGCCGCGTCGAAGTCAACCGGCAGGCTACTTTGAGTTTGGCCGAACGCTATCTGCTCTTTCAGCCCAAAATATTTTGGTGATTGGCTCCGGCGCATCGGTTCATAATCTGCAACGGATCAGTCCGGAAAGCACGTCCCCTCCTAAGTGGGCTGAGGAATTTGACGATTGGGTTGAGCGGACTTTGGCCGCACGTGATTGGTCTACCCTTTTTGAGTTTGCACACACACAAAACGGTCGGATGTGTCACCCCGCGCCAGAGCATTTTCTACCACTGCTCATGGCGGCAGGTGCAGGAATGGGACAAAATGGCACGGGTCAGGCCCAGCGGTTGCATCGCAGCTGTAGCTACGGCTCAATAGGCATGTCGGCGTGGGCGTTTACCCATGAAGCATGACCTCGCCAAGACCCTGGCACAAACGGCCTTGGCAATAGCTACGCAGCGCGCGCTTTCACCTTTGGCTATTGTCATGTTGGACGCTGGTGGAAACATCAAGCACGCTACCGTTCAAGATGGTGCCGGGCCCTTGCGCTTTCCAATCGCCCAAGCCAAGGCCTATGCCGCTATCGGCATGGGAATGAGCACAAGCGATCTGTTTCAATTGTTTGAACAGGGTGTATTACCCGACCGTTTTTCAGCTTCGATCAGTGCCGCTGCCGACGGGAAATTTGCGCCTCAACCCGGAGGCGAGCTCGTTTGGCATGACGGGAACATCATTGGATCAATCGGAATTTCCGGCGCATCATCCGCCGAAGACGCTGCCGTTGCTCGGTCTGCGTTAAGAAGTGTTTTGCCTATTGGTAGTCTATAGCATAAAGAAATTGACGTTTACACGTGCAGAATTTGCGAACAAGACGAAGGTCCGCTACGGCCCGAAAATGGCCAAACGGGCTTTCTATTTTTAAATAAATGCCATCCCTCAAACCCGATCCCCAAGCCCTTTAAAAAAGCTTCCAATTTCTTCAAACGTGCCGCATGTTTCATAGGCGATTAGGGTGGCGCTGGTCCATTTTTCAAGGGGGGTGAGTTCGGTTTCAAACGCCTCAACTTGCGCGAATTGGGCAGCATTTAGCTTTAGCTTGCGCACTTCCATCAGCATCGCCAAAAACTCATGTACTTTATGCATGGCCCGATAAGCGTCAAACATCTCTTGTGATTCATCAGGGTGATCACGCCAAGATCGGCCATCAAAAATCTGATTGGTCACCCGTTGCCCTGCGCCAAAGCAATTGTAGCGTATGCAGCCGCGAAATCCCTGATCGTCCAAGCTGTCATGAATGGCGCAGGCGTGCTGATCATCCAAATGTTTGCACGGCTCGGTCGCTTGCTTGTCATAGGCAAACATCGCGGACTTATCGAACGCCAGCGCCACGCAGCAATAGGCAGCGCAGTTTTTACAATCTGGTTCTAGACTGATTTTAGCCAAATGATTTTGCATGGGGCAGTGCTACCTGAACCAGCAAGCAAGCGCAATCGTGTCAAAATTTGACTATTTGATAAAAATTTTAACTTCACCTATGTTGCGCCTTGCGGTTAGGGGGCAAATTGTGAGACAACGGCCCCACATTTTGACGCCACAACCAAACGAGGTGAGCCATGAAATTTTTCGTCGACACTGCAGAAGTTGCAGACATTAAAGAACTCAATGAAACCGGTCTTTTGGACGGTGTTACAACCAACCCAAGTTTGATCGCCAAATCGGGCCGCGATTTCCTCGAAGTTGTTAAAGAAATTTGCGACATCGTAGACGGCCCTGTTTCCGCCGAAGTTGCCTCAACCGA